>JAGHCP010000063.1 GCA_021160415.1 Desulfurococcales archaeon | reverse complement strand
GGCTGAGATTCCAGCTAAGCACAGAGTTCCTTCTGGAACAACCCTTAAGCCTGGAACCCTTTATCAGTCCTGAGTCTTAGATGCCCGTGTCTTCAATGCTTCAAGCAGCGTGCGAGCAACATCCTCCCTGACCTTGATGCCTGAATCTCTAATTAATTGGGTTGCTTTCTCCAAATCCATATAGACCCCCATATCCTCCAGGAATTCCGCAGCTTCCCATGGGAAGAGGATCCACTTAGAGGTCTCTACTATGAAATAGTCAGGCCTCGCTATCGATCTCGGCTTGTAATAGATGGATGCGGACTTGAGGTTCTTAGCTCCTCGCAACCTCGTTTGCTCCGTAACTATCTGGAGGGTCCTCCCCGAATCAACCACGTCGTCCACTATCAGGACGTTCTTGTCCTTAACATCCGCAACTAAAGGCTGTGTAATTACGGGTTTCTCAGCTGTCTCACCCACACCCTTGTAGAACTTAACCTCCACAACACCAAGATCCTTGACCCCCATGATATCAGCAACTATCCTAGCAACTATATACCCCCCTCTAAGGACCCCTATGATGATGTCGGGTCTGTAATCCTCCAAAACCTTCAAAGCGAGTTTAGCGGAATAAAGATGTATGTCGTCCCATGAAGGGGTTAGGAACTCCATACTCCCACTTATGTATGTTTAACACTGTGTTTTCTTTAAAGTTTAATGTTTGAGCAGAGGTTTTTATCCTCGGCCATAAAGCGTTAGAGGGGCTGAAGGCGTGTCGAGCAGGAATTCTCTCTACGAGTTGACGCGTGGGATTAAATCCGTAGCCGTTGTGGGAGCTTCGGCAACCCCCGGCAAGGTCGGGAACGTTCTGCTAAAGAACATAATTGAGTTCGGGTTTAAAGGTAAGATATTTCCCGTGAATCCCAAGAGGTCGGAGATTTTAGGTCTCAAAGCGTATGCATCGCTTAAGGATCTCCCTGAAACTCCGGACCTTGTGGTCATCGCTGTTCCCGCTAAGGTAGTCCCTCAAGTTCTTAGGGACACTAAGGAGGTGGGGTGCGGGTTAGCTATTGTTGTAACTGCAGGGTTTAAAGAGGCTGGTAATGAGGAGGCCCAAAGAGCTTTAGAGGAGGTAATCCGGGATGGGAAGGTCAGAGTCATAGGTCCGAACTCTGCTGGTGTGTCCTTCACAGATCAGAGGTTGCACGCCAGTATCGAGGTAATGCCCGAGCCGGGAAGCGTTGGCCTAGCAATGCAGTCGGGCGCGATGGGCGGCGTAGTTATTTCGAGGTTAAGGGAACTCTCAGCTGGCACATCATTCTTCTTCAGCATAGGTAATGCGGCTGATGTGGGTGTTGAGGAGTTATTCGATTACGCGTTAAGGGATGAGGGAACGGAGTCCATGATTGCCTACATCGAGTGGGTTAAGGACGGTAAGGAATTCATAGAGAAAGGCTTCGAGCTCTCGCTAAGGAAACCTCTATGCATTCTGAAGGGTGGGAAAGGAGAGAAAAGCATGAAGGCGGTTTCATCCCACACGGGAGGCCTTGCAGGCTCCTACGCCACCTTCAAGGCAGCCGCTAAGAAAATAGGTGCTTACCTAGCGGACGATGTTGATGATTTAGTCGAAGTATGCGAGATTTTGAGGAGGGTAGGGGATGTTGAGGCAAGGAAGGTTCTCATAGCCAGCAATTCAGGAGGGCTGGGAATAGTTACGGCGTCGCAGCTTGAAGGCCTTAACGTCGAGCTCCCAACAATAGATCCGTCCTTGAAAAGGAAAATAATGGAGGCGGCGGGGAAGGCATTCTCTGGAAGCAACCCCATAGATTTCGGAGGTGATTCCTTCATGAATCAAGTGGTGAAGACCTTCACGGTTGAAGGCATTGAGAACACGTATGACTTAGGAATACTGGTGTATGTCCCCACGGCAGCTGAGAGCGCGTCCGATATGGCCAGCGCAATTGAGGAGGTAGGTAAGGACTTCAGGATACCTGTAATTGCGTACTTCGATGGTGAGGGCGCTAGGGAGGCCGCGCAAAGGGTTTCCAAGATTATCCCGGTGGTCACTACGTCTAGGAATGTAGGTAAGGCTGTTAAGAGCCTATTGGAAAGGCACGAATTCCTTAAGGTTTACAGGTAAATAGTTTCCTATACACTTAAACACAGTTTTTTCGATCTCCATTGAGGCAAATTAAAATGTTATTAAGGCTCTTCTTAAAAGTTGTTGGGTGCCTCTTTTGCAGGATAGATTGAACCCGCTTAAGGCCCCTCCAGGCACAAAAATTGCGCTTATGGGGAATGAAGCTATCGCCAGGGGGGCGATAGAAGCTGGTACATACGTGATGACTGGGTATCCAGGAACGCCTTCAAGTGAGGTGTTGATGACTGTACACGAGTTCGGTAAGGGCTTAGATATCTATGCTGAGTGGGCAGCGAATGAGAGGGTTGCGTTCGAAATCGCTCTCGGTGCTGCGATAGGAGGTGCGAGGGCGTTAGTAACCATGAAGGCGCCAGGGGCTAACGTAGCGGCGGACCCTATACTTTCCGCGGCTTACTCAGGAGTTGATGGAGGATTAGTTATATTGATAGCGGATGACCCAGGACCTATTACCACTCAGACAGAGCAGGATAGTCGGTGGTTCGCAGAACTTTCCAAGCTACCTATGATAACGCCCTCCAACCCTCAGGAAGCTAAGGATTTCGTCGTGATAGCTCATGAGTTGAGTGAGGCAGTCAACCTACCTGTAATTCTCAGGACAACCACGAGGGTTAACCACACAGTAGGGCCTGTTGAGACGGGGGAAATTAAGCCACCGAAGAAGTACGTTAAGTTTGTGAGGAACCCTCCACGATTCGTGAGGGCTGGTATGGTGTGGAACAGGGAAAGGCATGCATGGCTTCTACAGCAATTAGGGAAGGTGGAGGACTTTCTCTCTAAGTACGGTTTGAATATGGTCGAAGGCTCAGGCAGTAAATGTGTGGTGACTGAAGGTGTGGGTTACGAGTACGTCATGGAGGCTTTAAGCAAGTTAGGGTTGAAGGAGGGTGTTAAGGTAGTTAAGTTAGGTCTTCTCTACCCATTCCCGAAGAGGTTCATGAGTGAGGTTCTGAGGGGATGCGATGAGGTTTTGGTGGTTGAGGAGCTAGATCCCTACATAGAGTTCAAGGTGAAGGAACTCGCTTATGAGTTGAAACTGGACGTGAAAGTCGCTGGGAAGGCGGAGAAGTTACTCCCTGAAGTAGGTGAATTAACCCCCTCCACAGTACTCAAGGCCATGAAGGGATTCCTCCACCTCGACGTCCATGAAAGTGAGGGTGTTGAGAGGCTGGAAGCTCCACCTAGGCCTCCGCCACTATGTCCTTCCTGCCCCCACAGGAATTCCTACATAGGTTTGATCTTCGGCATCCTGAAAGCGGGGTTTAGACGGGAGGAAGTGCCTATATTCGGTGACATAGGTTGCTACGCCCTAAGCGTTAACCCCCCTATTAATGCCATATGGACAGAGCACAGCATGGGTGCAAGCATAGGTATGGCTATGGGGCTGAAGCTCAGCGGCTTTAAAGGACCAGTCGTCGCAACCATTGGTGACTCCACGCTCTTTCATGCTGGACTTCCCGCGCTTGCGGAAGCCATCCATAAGAAAGTGGATATGTTGGTTCTGATACTGGATAATGAAGTAGTTGCTATGACAGGACATCAATCTACGCTGACTTGGGGGAAGACAGAGCTAGGAAGGGAAACTAAACCGCTAAGCATAGAGGAAGTAGTCAAGGGTATGGGCGCAGATACTGTGGTAGTTGTTGACCCTTACGACATAGACAGGATGATCTCAACTGTTAAGGAGCTCATCAGGAAGCCGGGCGTTAACGTCATAATTGCACGGGCTCCATGTGCCCTACACGCTGCCAGGCTTTACGGGGTTCAGAAGAGATACACAGTCATCCCTGAAAGATGTAAGGAATGTATGGCCTGCATTAAGATAACCGGATGCCCAGCACTGTACATAGGTGAGGATCATAAGGTCCACATACTTGTCGAGGACTGTCTAGGGTGTGGTCTATGCGCGAAGTACTGCCCGTTCGATGCTATCGTGGAGGTGAGTAAGGGGTGAAAAACATGAATATACTCATAGCCTCAGTAGGTGGGCAGGGAGGATTAACTCTCTCAAGGGTCATAGCACTAGCCGCAGTTGGCGATGGGAAGTCTGTGAGAACCGGGGAAACTCTGGGCATGGCTCAGAGATTCGGATCTGTCGTGAGTTACGTAAGGGTTGGTGATGAGATCCACTCCCCAGTCTTCGACCCTGGAGACGCCGACGTCATCCTCGGGCTTGAGCTGATTGAGGTTTCAAGGAATGTGCATTACTTAAGGCGTGGAGGGAAGATATACACGGCTGACGAAGTTAAGCCTCCTATAAGTTCATCCCTAGGAATAGCCGAGAACCCTAAGAAATCCGATCTGATCAGCAGGGTATCGAGCAAGGTCAAGGAGATAGGTGGGGAGTTATATGTGATACCGGCTAGGGAAATAGCGGTGAAGGCCGGTAACTACAGAGCGATGAATATGGTGTTGCTTGGAGCTTTCAATGCGTCCTACAGCTTACTCACAGACGAGTCTGTTAGGAAAGCTATATATCAGCTCCTACCAGGTAGGAAAGGTGACATCTCAGTAAACGCATACATGCAGGGAAAAAGCCTCAATTTAAAGGACTATAGGAAAAAGTAATGGAGGGTTAGGTGAGGACGAAACAAATATTCAAAAAACCAAAAGCATTTCTTCCAATCCCTTACTACCAAAACCTCTCTCTAAGCGGTACTTACTGCGAGTTAAACTGCCCTTACTGCAGAGGTAAGTACCTTAAGGGGATGACGGACGTTTCAGACCCTGAACGCATGAGGAAGATATTGAAGCACTTCATTTCTAGAGGGGTTAGGGGATTTCTACTCAGCGGGGGTTTCAATAAGTCAGGGTACCTAATAATCAAGAAGGAACACCTGAGGGTTGTCGCGGAGATTAGGAAGAATTATGAGGTGGTTTTCTCCATACACTTAGGTTTGGCACCTAAGGAACTGGTTGATGATGTGTGGGCCGCAGGAATCGACTTCATCGATTATGAAGTACCTCCAAGCAACACTTATCTACGGGTAGGTAAGAACCTCCCCGCGAAAGAAGTGAGAGACTACATCGAACTCATGGACTACATGCTGCGTTACGGTGAGGATTTCGTCGTCCCCCATCTTGTCGTTGCCTCAACTCTCTCAAAAAGTGAGGAAGAACTGGCCGTCATGAGGGAGGTCTCAGAAGTAGCTGACAGGATAATTACTGTACTGATCGAGATTCGTGGGAAAGGCTCGAAGTATGATGTGACTAGGGTAGGTAACGCACTCCGCTTAGCGGATAGATTATTTAATGAGGTTTCCCTAGGGTGCATGAGGCCTCCATCCCTTAAGAAATATGATGAGGAATGGATTAGTGAGGGTCTCCTGGATCGAATAGCAGTGCCGCACAAGTCCCTAATAAAGAAGCTAGGGTTGGAGGTTGTGTACTCCTGCTGCGGAGTACCGCAGAAATTATTTAATCTTTTCCCAAAGAGTTAAGGTTTGATTTGAGCAGGTATTTTATACCTATCCGCGGAGATCTTTCATCCTTCACAATAGAAGCTGTGCTGTATGGAGGATGTCTGCTTGAAGGTTACTGACTTTATGAACTAACGGTAGCTTTAATTAGGGATCTAAATCCCGCATAAATCCTCTAGGAGATCGATGAGTTCCCTTAACCTTGATATAGTTCTGAGATTTGGGACGCAATGCACGTCATCATCATCCCTTTTAAGGAAGACCGGATATTTAACAGCTTTGAATGCACTGCAGTCCCATTCACTATCCCCGATATACATGAACTTGGTGAGGGGGATTCCTGTTCGGGAGGAGAGCTCCTTAAGGACTTCGTCTTTCCTTAAAGGATTTACGACCTCTACCCCACCAGGTCTCAGAAAACCGTTTTCATCGAAGATAAGTTTATTGGCGTATACGTAATCTATTCCGAGCTTCCTCTGCAGTTCCTCAGCCAAGATGTCTATGCCGCCACTAATTATGGCTGTCTTTATGCCGAGCTTCTTAACGAACTTTACAACCCTTTCAGCATCTTCGTCAACCTCTAATCCAAGTAGCACAGCCCTGATTTCCTCCTTACGTACCGGTTTCCTGGCTGCAAGGAGTATTGCTTCCGTGTCCTGCCTCATCCACTGAAGATAGTCAATATCACCGTTCCTGAACTTAGATGCACTGCTCTCTTCCTCAACCAGGCCTAAGGACCCGAAGTGAAGGTGAAGAGCTCTCCAAGACGACCTACACTTCGTTAGCACGCCATCCATATCGAAGGCTATCATCCTTATTTCTTCGCACACAGCTCCAGCACCTCCTCCAGGTTCTTCCTTAATACCTTAATTATTTTAGCAATGTCTAAACCTACAGTTCCTGCCTCCACTAAAGATGAATTAATTCTCGTCAGCAAGGAGTTCACGCCTTCCCTGCTCAACACAGCTCTCATACCGATCAATTCATCAATAGGTTCAGGGTTCTCAGCGAAGAAGTCACCTTCAATGCTTATACCAAGCAAAACACACTCCTTCATGTTGATGGAAATCTTAACTGTCACTGTTTTCTGAGACCTTACGGATACTTTAATGGTTTGTGCATCCCCCTCCATTAGGGCCTCAACTCATTCCATTGTTTAGATAGGTATTTCCATCTTAGGCTCTTGGCTAATTCAATTTCCTCAGGAGTGTAGCTTCCTTCAACGAGTTCAACCTTTAGCCATTTTCTGAACCCTTCCTTAAGCGCGTTAAGTGCTTCCTCCCTACTTACTTTCCTCCCAAGATATCGAGATATAGTTGTGACTCTCTCTGAAATCCTAGTGATCTCATGAGCCTTCAGCTTCTCTTTAGGGGCCCGGAGAGCTTTCCCTAACTTATTCAGGTCAGAGGCATACATGAATGTCCCGTGTTGGAGAATAGCGCCTAACTTCCTTGCTTGCGCATTCCCGGAGAATTTCTTCTGCGCTATGATTCCATCGTTTAGGGGTTTAAACTCAGCTGGTGCTCCCAGAATTTTAGCGGCTTCTATCACACCTCCCGAAAGGAATTTAAATGACTCAACAGGATCTCTAGGGACCTCATTGGATTTCACTATTATTGAATACGTTATCTCACCTAACTCGTCATGGAGTACTGAGCCCCCACCGGAGATTCTTCTGACGACAGGAATCCCTTCCTTCTGGACGTAGGGGAGATTCACAGAGTCACGTAGAGACATGAAGTAACCTATGGTCACTGCAGAGGGTTTAAACACGTATAGCCTGAGCGTATC
>JAGHCP010000134.1 GCA_021160415.1 Desulfurococcales archaeon | reverse complement strand
TGACGTAGTACTGCCCGATCAAGACTGTCCAATGACTCATTACGTTTAGTGATCATTTTTGAGATCTCCTTTATTTTTAATTCTGCATGACCTATAAATATGTTCGGATCCATGACCTTATTAACTTATTAAGTGTTCGAATCTACTATCTGTTCAATAGAACGATTTGTCTAAGGTGATAAGCATTGACGGATAGTGTACAGGTTGAAGAAGCGGAGGTACATTACGTTGATATCGTTGGGAGGCTTCATGCACTTACAATTCCCTACAGGAAGTTAAGTGCTCGAGAAATATACATAGACGCATCTTCAGTGGACATGCTTGACATAAGTAACAGTGATCTCCTTCTTAAACCCGATGAATCCACCGTTGCTGTACTTCCGTGGGAGCCCAGAAAGTGCAGGGTCCTCACATCCATGTGGTTAGGGAAGGAAAGGTTTTGGGGCGACACGAGATACGCTGCTGAGCGAACTGAAAACCTTGTAAGGAGTCTCGGGTACGAGGCAATGATGGGTGCGGAAGTCGAGTTCTTCATTCATAGGGTGAAGTACTTCGTCAATGGTGGCAAGCAATACGTTAGCGTACATCAGGAGGAGATGTTTCCATCAGGGATATACCCACCTAAAGGGATGTACCAAGCTCTAGACATGTGGGGACCGGCATACAGCGTGAGAGAGAAAGCAACACAGTATCTTAAGTTCATGGGTGTTGAAGCAACTAAGCAGCATCATGAAGTAGCGCCTAACCAAGCGGAGATAGTGACTCCTTCAGGAGGCCCCTTGAGCGTCGGTGACTACGTAACCACTATCAAGTACGTCGTTAAAAAAGCTGCGTCTGAACTTGGATACATAGCTAACTTCATGCCTAAACCTTTAAGCGATGATAACGGATCTGGAATGCATGTTCACGTTAGCCTATGGATAAACAGCTCAAACGTTTTCTGGGACGAAGAGGGTGAGCTGAGTCAGGTCGGGAGATACTTTGTGGGTGGCATACTTGAGCATGGGAAATCTATAGCCGCCCTCGTAGCGTCAACAACTAATTCCTATAAAAGGTTAGTTCCTGGGTATGAGGCACCTGTCTACCTTGCTTGGGGATATGCCAACAGATCCGTAGCTGTTAGAGTGCCCAAAACGCAGAAACCTTCAGGGAGCAGAGTAGAGTTCCGAGTGCCCGACCCTCTATCGAACCCTTACCTCGCATTATCGGCGATCCTGCTAGCAGGCCTTGACGGGGTCAGGAAGAAAATAGATCCAGGCGATCCACTCAGAAGAAATGCCTACAAACTATCCCCAAACGAGATCAAGGAGTTAGGCATAGAGACCCTCCCTAGGAATCTATGGGAAGCTATAGAGCATTTGGAGACGGATAACGACTACCTGAGACCAGCATTTCCAGCTGAGTTAATAGAGAAGTACATCGAACTTAAGAAAAAGGAGGTACTAAGCGTTGAATCGATACCCACGCCCGCGGAATACGCACATTACCTGTCGTGGTAATATAAAATCCTAGCATATCTTAGTTCCTGGCTTAACGGGTTTCTCCACAGTCAATATTACAGGGGTATCCCCCTTATCACACCCAGCCGCAAGTAACATTCCCTGGGATTCATAACCCATCATGACTTTCGGCTGCAGGTTTGCAACCACAACGATGTATTTCCCCTGAAGGTCTTCAGGGGAGTACCACTGAGCCAGGCCTGCAATAATTTGCCTTTTCTCAGCACCTAAGTCGACAGTGAGCTTGATTAGCTTGCGGGAATTAGGGATTCTCTCAGCTTTCTCAACATATCCGACCCTCAGGTCAATCTTAGAGAACTCGTCGTAGCTTATGGTATCCATGAGCACCCCCGACGTGATTGGGTGAAGGAGATATTTAACTTAACCTTTCCCACTTCCTTCCACGTCGGCTGGTTTCTCAGGGTGTTTCTTGAGTTGCATAAGCCTCTCCGCAGGTCTGAACTTAACGACGTAGGGAACAACACCGTCAAGTGTAGGTGCTGTTCTCCTAACGGTCGCAATCACCTTCATCCCAACCCTAACCTCATCAGGCTTAACGTCCGTCAGCTGGGCTAGAACTCTCGCATCCCCCAGTCTTATCAGTCCCACTACCAAGGGGGCTTGATCCTCGAACCCCTTGATAGGAACATTAAGGACTGTGTAGGTAAGCAGCTCCCCTGACTTAGGTAGTTCTTCCCTCACCACGTTCCTTGAGCCGCACTTGGGGCACGCTGCTTTCGGAGGGAAACTCACGTAGCCGCAATCCAGGCATCTAGTGGCGGTGAGTCTGAGAAGAGTTGTCCTAAGCCTCCAAATCCTCTGAATGGTTGTCAACTAGTATCACCTCGTGAAAATAAGGGTAGTTACGTTTGACCCAACTCCACCCACGTTTTGAGTTAGACCAACCTCACCCCCTACTTGGAGGCCTGGGAAGTCACCTCTAAGCTGAAGCACTATCTCAGCAGCTTGATAAACACCTGTAGCCCCCACTGGATGTCCCCTGGACTTAAGCCCGCCGGAGGGGTTGAGAACAGGCTTGTCCCCAGGCCGGAACCTCCCCTCAGCCCACATCTTAGGGGCCTGCCCCCTCTCAGCGAAGCCTATTTCTTCTATCGTTATGGCCGCAATTATGCTGTAAGCGTCATGAATCTCAGCTACGTCAATGTCCTTCGCTTCCTTCTTAGCTATTTTGAAGGCTCTCTCCGCTGATAATCTGGAAGCATAAAGCCTGTCCAGCTCGAACCTAGACGAGAGATCTGGACTATCAACGGCGTTGCCTATACCAGCAATCCTCACAGGGGTATCGGTGAGCGACTTCAGGTCGTCAGGGACCAGCAGAAGTGCAGCTGCACCATCACTCAGCGGGCAGGCATCGAAAAGCCTTATGGGGTCCGCGATTACGGGTGAGTTCATCACCTCCTCTAAAGTGATTTTCTTCCTTAGCTGCGCGAAGGGGTTTTTGAAGCCATTATCGTGCATCATAACTGCCCACCAGGACATCTCCTCCCTGGTAACATTGTGTTTATCCATATAGTACCTCATAACCAGCGCGTT
>JAGHCP010000094.1 GCA_021160415.1 Desulfurococcales archaeon | reverse complement strand
GGGTATATCAGCTTCCCCTCCCTCTCCAGAGACCTAAGCCTTATCACGCCCGTAGTTGTTTCCTCAGTTCCTCCCCAAACGTTCTGCGCTAACTTTGAGCCTTTGCCGTGAAGATACGCGTGAAGATCGGCTCCATCATCAAGAACTACGTCAGGCTTCGCCTCCGCTACCCTGGCTATGCAGGAGTAGTACTCCTCTTGACTTTCCCCTCTCCAAGCGAATACGTTAATTCCTTCGTTAGCTAAGTAAGCGGCTACATCGTCCTGCGTTGAGAGCGGATTACTTCCAGCGAGCCACACCTCAGCACCGCCTGCCTTCAAAGCAAGCATCAGAACACCCGTCTCCTTAGTCACGTGGAGAACTGCTGAGACCCTAACACCTTCGAAAGGCTTACTCCTGGCGAACTCCTCCATTAATCCCTTAAGGACAGGCATGTGTTTAAGCGCCCAATTAATCTGGTTCCTCCCTTGATCTGCAAGCGAGATATCTGCTACTTGGTAAGGCATGTGTTCATACCCCTACCAATTAGGTCGGGTGACCGATATTAAACTCCCATTTTCTTTAAGTGGAATCAGTAAATTAATAATAGGATGAACATCGATGGTTAAGGTGCTCGTCGCCCAGCTCGCAGTAGTTGACGGCAAGCCCCAAGTGAATATCGCGAAAGCAGTGAAGATCATCATGAAGTACGGCGATGAGGTTGATTTCGTAGTTTTCCCAGAGCTTTGGACGACAGGCTATGACAGGGAAGCTATAAGGAAGTATGCTGAATCAGTTGATGATGGCTGGTCCGTAAGGGTGTTATCATCCCTCGCTAGAGAATACGGTGTTAACATAATATCAACCGTACCCCTCAGGGAAGGTGAGAGGATCTACGACGCATCGCTCCTAATAACGCATGAAGGTATCTCGGGCATTTACCGAAAGATCCATCTCTTCAGACCTTACAGGGAGAATGAAATCTTCACAGCGGGAAAAGATCTGGGCCTCTTCGAGACTAAGCTAGGTAAGGTAGGCATAGCCATATGCTACGATCTGCGTTTCCCAGAACTTTTCAGGGCTCTCGCAATGGGTGGTGCTGAAATAATTTTCGTCCCAGCTTCCTGGGGAGCACCCAGGTCCATTCAGTGGAGAGCTTTGCTGAGGGGGAGAGCTGCTGAGAATGAGGTCTTCCTTGTAGGTGTTAATAGGGTAGGACGTAGCAACATAACCAAGGAGGAATACAGCGGTGATTCAAGCGTATACGATCCGTTCGGTTTCGAGGTCGTACACCTCGAAAGCACGGAAAACGCTACCGCTGTTGATATAGATCTTAAAAGAATTGCAGAGGTAAGGAAAGCGCTTCCCCTGTGGGAGGATAGAAGGGTTGATCTGTATGGACTTAGAACTTCGTGGGGGATCCAGGACAGCAGGTAGGAAGGACGTCTTATCGAAGGCAGTTCCCATCCTCCTGCTGGCACTCCTCCTCACTGCCTTCACTATATATGAATGGAGATATGTGTCAGGCATAGAGGACTACATATCCGACGAGTGCTGGTATGTTAGCGCCGCACGTAATGTGCTAGATACGTATTTCCACGTGACTCCTCATGGTCCTTGTGAAGGGTACGTTATGGCTACTGTGGAGCTTGAACAACCCTCTACAGCATCTCAGTATGCTGAATGGATAAATCAAATCGATAACTTCCTGCATAGGTATGGTGGTAAGATAGTCAAGGGCGACACGTACTACACCTTCAAGGAAGGCGGTAATTTCCTACCAGCAGTATGCGTGGAAGTACCTCCGCAGCACATCAAGGAATTGAGTGAAGTGCCACACGGAGTTAAGTATAAGGAAGGTTACTGCTACCCCAACGCCGCAGGAATTCTTACCTACATGAATCAGGAACACCCCCCGCTAGTCAAGTACTTCATAGCGCTTTCCATGTGGGTTCTAGGGGACTACCCCACTGCTTGGCGCATTCCGTCGTTGATCGCCGGTGTCCTTATCTTGGCCCTGACCTACCTAGCTTTTAAGGCGATACTGAGGGATGAGGTTTACGCGGGATTCTTAGGTGTTGCTGCAGCTCTTCTCACCGTCCTAGACCCTACTTTCAGAGCCCTCTCAGCAGTGGCTATGCTCGACATATTCGTAGCGCTGTTTACTTACATGACTTACTTCTTCACCCTGCATTCGAAGTTGCTCCCGGCTTCGATCTCATTAGGTTTAGGGTTTGTTAGCAAGTTCAGCGGAGGCTTCCCGGGCGTTCCAGCCCTAATCGAGTTTCTGCGTAGGTGTAGGGTCCCAGCTAAGGTTCTATTGACGCTGATCTATGTGCCAGTACTGACGTTCTTCGCGATATCAATACCGTTCATGATCCATGATGGATTTTGGGGGTGGTGGGCCTCTTCAGTGACAGGTGCGATTAAGTGGCACCTCAGTAAGAAAACCACAGGTGGCCCGCCGCAGGCGATGCCTTGGGAATGGCTCATTGGCCGTAACTCCTTCACCCTTCACTACACCTACAACTCTGACCTGGGGAGGTGGGTGCCTGACTTAATAGCTTCGGGTGATCCCATACTCTACATTTTATTATTAGCTCTCTCGATCTACGTCATACCTCACATACGACGAATGCCTGATAGAGGTGTGTCCTTCAACTTCGCTTGGGGAACCTACCTGATGTATTTCATCATCTATGCCTTAGGGGCTAAGACGCAGTACAGTTTCTACTCAGTTCAAGTAGTCCCTCTATTCTATACTTTACTGGTGTTAGAGATTTACTACCTCCTCAGAGATCCGAAAGTGTTCCTCGATGTTGCAAGGGATTGGTGGAGACTGATTAAAACGTTCTTCGACTGGTTAGCGGGGCTCGTTAAGATAAGGGTGAGGTTTGAAGTAATCCCTACCCCCTCTTAGGGTAGGGAAGTCATGCTTATTAATTCATCCATGATACACCTATGGTGAGTTTTGCTTGGCTAAGAGGTACATATATCCATTCGAGGAAGGTGACTGGAAGAACAAGAAATTGCTTGGCGGTAAGGGAGCTTCACTAGCGCAGATGACTCAGCTGGGTCTTCCCGTGCCTCCCGGCTTCACGATCACGACCGAAGCATGCCGTGATTTCTACGGTGCAAGGAGGGCAGAAATCGACGAGATTGTTAAGGAGTTGGAACGCAATCCACCGCCTCAAAGAAGGGACGAATTGATAAGGAAGATATGGGACATCATCAACTCGCTTTCCCTGCCGGAAGGCCTAATGGAGGAAGTTAGGGAGAACATGAGAAGACTTGAAGAGAAGGCTGGTAAGAAATTCGGCTCACCCGAAAACCCGCTCCTAGTGTCAGTCAGGTCAGGTGCGGCTGTCTCGATGCCTGGCATGATGGACACCGTACTTAACCTCGGCTTAAACGACGAGGTCACCCCCGGGCTGGCGAGGCTGGCTAACAACGAGTGGTTCGCCTACGACGCGTACAGAAGGTTCCTCCAGATGTTCGGCAAGATAGTGCTAGAAATAAATGAGGAGCTCTTCGACAAGGAGTTCGAGAAGCTTGATGAGGAGTTCAAGAGGGAAGCTGAAGCTAAGTTCTCTTCAGAGATTGAGGAGGTCAAGAAGCAGTTCCATAAGTACAGCTTAAGACTTGACGCTC
>JAGHCP010000152.1 GCA_021160415.1 Desulfurococcales archaeon | reverse complement strand
CAGCCCGTCAGATCTGAAGATCTCCCTAAAACCTTCCTCAACCCCCCTAACCTTGGAGGGAGTCCTAGTTCCTACACACACCCTCATAAACCCACCGAGATCTTAAGCAACGCCCTCGCTAATTACTTTCACGACCTCAGACGTCAGGTCCTCCAAGGTGCTGTACCTTGGCCTCCACGGTCCATGACCATTAACCAGGACGGCAGTTGCTCCCAGCCGGTGCGCGGGGACAACGTCGTACAGCGTATCGCCAACGACAACCCCCTCCTGCGGGGAAACCCTTAACCTACAGAATGCCTCGTCGAATATATCAGGGTTAGGCTTACCCCGTGCAACGTCATCCCCGCAAACATAAGCGTCAATGTAATCTAAGAAACCTAGGAAGTCAAGTATATGGGTAGCCATATACGTAGGGGTAGATGTAGCTATCCCGACCTTGAAGCCTGATTTTACAAGCAGCTTCAGGAGCTTATGGGCAGAGGGAAAGGGAGGGACCCGACCTTCCCGCAACTCCTTAAGGAAGAATCTATCCTTCAAGCGCCTGATGACTCCGTAGATCTCGACACCTTGCTTACCTAGGATCTTCCTAACTATGTCTTCACCTGACAAACCTATCAAAGGCTCCAGCATTGAGGAAGGTATATCCACCCCTGCGGCTAACCTGAAAGAGTTAATCCACGACCTTATATGAGCCTCGACGCTATCGATGAGTGTCCCGTCGAGGTCGAAAATGAAGGCCTTAGCTGAGAAGAGAAAGTCCATGACTCATCCTTAAAGTACTTCCTTCCTCGACTTCTGCTCAGGCATCTGAACCTTTGTAAGCCTAGTTAACGCTTCCTTAATCCTGCTCTCCGTTTTCTGCGCCAGGACCTCTAGCTCATCGGAATCTATCTCAACACCTAAGTACTTTCTCAGCACTTCAACAACCGCTTTAGCAGCTCTGTAATCCGTCTCATCGAACTCAACGATCGTGGCCCAGGTCTCCCCTAGGAGAACAGCTCCCTTAACGCTGTAGTACCTTGCCCACCCAATAACCGCACCGTTAATCCCCATAATTACGCCGTCGTCTAGCGTGACCGTGCCGAGAGCTTTAAGCTCCTCCAGAAACTCCGAATTATTCCCCACCACGAAGGTCTTCCTAGGCTCGCTGATTGAGGGAACCACGTAAGCCGCCGTAGCTATGACGGACCTTAAGCCATCTCCTTCCTTACTTAAGAAGTTGAGCAAAGCATCGCAGATTTCGTTCTGTCCTTCAGGATTCTGCGGTTGTGTATCAGCGGTGAATATCAGGGCTTCATCAGTCTCAAAGAGCTTACCGAGGAAAAGCTCAGAAATCCCTCCCTTCCTAACTATGAGGTGTGGGGGGAACGATGTGGAGTAGATCTCTGCGACCAGCTCGCCTCCCAGCTTCGAAAGTACGTAGTTAGCGGCGACATACCCTACCCGCCCCATACCGGGAAGCCCAACTATCAGGGCTTTGTCCTCGGCACGGAAATCCTTAAGTTTCTTAACTCGCGTAACCATTACAGTGACCAAGTCAATTATCTCAAGCAGGCTATATTAACTCCTTTTCCTCTAACTGCCGAGAAAAACAAATATACTTCACCAAGCAACTTCATTTTGGGTGGAACCCACAGACACCCCCGAATATGGGGGAGGATGAAGTGGGGAGCCGGCGGGGTCAATCACCCCACATCCTGCAAGGTTTTACGTAGCGCCTCAACAGCGTCTCTCATAACTTCCCCTTTGTCCCGCAAGGAAGGCATCAGTTGCCACTTAGCAAAGCCTGGCTTTCTCCTGTCCTTAGGAATGAGCTCAGGCACGAATTCACTGACCGCGTTCTCCGGATGGAGTGCAACATCTAGGAACGTCCTAATGATTCCGTCGATGACAGCCTGCTGGAATATGAGTGTGGATCCATCCTTAAATTTGATGAGGACCCTCGTGTGGGTGTGACCGGGAGGTATGAAGGCTATGACTCTTTCCAGATCAAACACATTGACGAGCTTAACATCAGCCTTACTGGAAGGCCCTTTTAAATTGGCACCTTCCATTTTTTGAGGTCCCCGCCTAAACTGTTGGCTACCTCCATACCTTTCTTAGTTGCCTTAATCACAACTGAGTCAGCCCCCCTAACCTCGGTTATTAGGTTCAGACTCTCCAGCAGCTTCAGATCCTCCTCCAGCTCCTTCGAGTAGGGGCCGAAGGAGTAATTTATGAAGCGGTAGCCGAAATTAATCCCTTTGTTTGTCTGCAACGTGTAAATAAGCCTGTGGAGAGCTACCCTACCCTTAACCTCACCGTACTCGTGGATAACCTTAAGAACCCTTAATGGCTCCGGCACCCTTTCCTTCAAACTCCCACCAATCTATTTCTGGGTACTCAGCAACCATTTAAGGAAGGTCCTTAATCAGTAAGGTGAGCTTCACTTCAACTATGTAATACTTCCGTAGCTCCCGCGCTTCGGTGAAGGTAGGGATCAGTAAGGTTATAAGTTCAGGTCATACCTTTATCTCAAGGGCCACGTAAAGGGCGTTTAAAAGTGTGTGATAGATGTGTGAGGGGGTTGCGGAATGTCATTTCAGATGAATAGGAAGCAATGGGTACTTTCCATAGCTTACGGGCAGGGAATGATCGCGGTTCTAACAATCCTCAACGTCTTCTACCCTGAGTACCTTTCCTACTGGTTCGTGATATTCATAGGCGCTATGTTCGTATATATGTACTTCATGATGCGGACCCAGCTAAAGCACATAACCAGTAAGGAAGCTAAGGAAATCAAGACGGGGAGGCTACTCTACAAAGGTAAGGCGGAGGACATAAGGGAGCTTCAAGTCAAGGATCATTTACTGGTTCAGGAACTTAAACCCATGATGAAGTACACCTTCCTGAGCTTCCTAATACTTATCGCAACTTTTGCGTGGTATCCTATGTACTTCAACTACGCGAAAACGATATCCGAGAGTACTGTTGACCTGACAACTAAAATAGCGGTGTACCTCATAGGGTATGAGTTCCCATACGCTCTCGTGATGAGCACAAACCTACTGAGTAGGAAAGGAATGAAGGAAGTGGTTCAGGTGCTTAATGGCTACGAGATCTACGACAAAGGGCTACTTGGGATGGGACTTACAATTAAGTTTCCGGTGGAGAACATGCCCTACAAAGTCGTTGCTGACAGGTCGAGGAAATTCGTTCAGTTCGAGCAGAGGAGGGGGAAGTCCGTAGTTAAGTATAGGTTATACACGAAGTCAGTGGACAGAGTTGGTGATATATTGAAGAGATACGGCAAAATAAAGGAGATAGAGGAGGTAGGGCAGACCCGGAAATGAGGGAGCTTGCTGCATATGCATTAGCGCTTCTCACACTGATCCCTGTACTTGCTTCCCCAGGCCTTGAATCCACACCCAGCTTTAACTCGTTGGAAAGCAATCTAACTGCGTACGCGGGTCAGTTCGGTGTTATAGTAGCCAGGGATAGAACCGCCTACCTCAAGGTATCTGGTTGTAATCCCTTAAAGGTGGGGATACCTGACTTCCGCGCGTTGAGTGCCTTAGCTGCGGGGAAGGAATTCTTTATTGCGGGCATTTACAGAGGTGAGCCTGCATTAGCTGTCATAACGGTTTCGAGTTGCAGGGATGTGCATGTATCTATTAGCTACATACCCGACCATGAAGGTGCGTTGATTAAGCTTGTTCCCGCTGAGAACGGGGTTATGGGTTTAGGGTATGTGGTGATTAACTCAACGTACGCAGGTCTCGTCCT
>JAGHCP010000054.1 GCA_021160415.1 Desulfurococcales archaeon | reverse complement strand
GGAGGTGAGGACACAGGCAGATACGGAGAAACTGGAGAAGGCGACGAAGGAGGTTTATAGGGAGGAGCATGCTAAGGGTGTGTTGCTGGAAGGGCTTAGCGATCTCGTAGTGGAGGAAGTTGTGGAGGGCGTGAAGGACTTCATAAGGAAAGAGTTGGAGGGCGTGCCTGTGAGTGAGGCGAGGGAGAAAGTTAAGCGGTTCCTTATTGCCTCAGGCTACGGCTCTACGATGTTCGAGATCATGAACGCCCCGGTGTACTGCAGATGCGGGACGGAGATAGTTGTGAAGGTCGTGAAGGATCAGTGGTTCATCAACTACGGGAATGAGGAGTGGAAGAGGAGAACCCTCAAAGCGTTAAGTAAGATGCGGATAGTTCCTGAGGAAGCGAGGAAGCAGTTCGTCGCCACCGTGGATTGGCTGAGGGCTAAGGCCTGCGCTAGGAGCAGAGGGCTTGGAACAGAGCTCCCTTGGGCAAAGGGGTGGGTAATTGAATCTTTAAGCGACTCCACAATCTACATGGCTTTCTACACCGTGATACATAAGATAAGGGGCTACAGCATAACCCCCGATAAGCTAACCCCTGAGTTCTGGGACTACGTGATGAGGGGGGAGGGTGACGTGAAGAAACTCTCGGATGAGTTAGGTCTGGATGCCGAGGTACTTGAGGAGCTTAGGGAGGAGTTCGATTACTGGTATCCGCTGGACTCAAGACATAGTGGTAAGGACCTCATACCTAATCATTTAACGTTCTTCGTGTTTAACCATGCCGCCATCTTCCCTGAGGATAAGTGGCCAAAGCAGATCGTAGCTAACGGTTGGGTGCTGATTAAGGGTGAGAAGATGTCGAAATCCAAGGGCAATGTGAGGACGCTTCACGGATTGATAAGGACTTACTCACCGGACGCTGTGAGGCTTGCGTTATCAGTTGAGGCTGAGGTTGAGGGTGACCTCAACCTCGACTTAGACTCAATGGGCAAGATATACGACCACCTGAGAAGGATCAAGAAGCTGGTTTCGGAGCTTAGCGCCTCTGAAAAGGTGGAGCGTTTCGGACTCCCTGAGAGATGGGTTAGGAGTAAGGTAGCTAGGCATTTGCTTAGGGCTTACTCCGAGCTCAGCGATGTGAGGATACGTGCGGCCGGGGTCAGGATATTCTACTTAATCCCTAAGGTCTTGGAGGAATACCTCAGCATGGTGGCGAAGCCCTCTAAGGTCGTAGATGATCTCTTAGATATGTGGGTTAAGGCGATTTCGGCTTTCACCCCATTCCTAGCAGAGGAGATATGGCATGAATACCTGCGTAAGGACACCTTAGTGGTTAAGGAGCTCTGGCCTTCTGAGGAAGACCTAAAGTCGCTAGTTGATGATGAGGCTGAGGCCTACATAGCTTACGCGAAGAAAGTCGTTGAGGACTTGAAATCGATATCGAAGGTGGTTGGGGGTAAGGAGGCCGTCATTTACGTCTCCCCCAGAGAGGATCAGAAACACCTGCTTAAGATTAGGGAGGTCGTTGATGGTGGGGGTAAGCTCGGTGACGTAATTAAGTACGTCACCAAGGTTTGGGGTAGGGCTTCAGGCAAGAAGGCTGTGAGGGTAGCTAAGGCGTTAGTGGACATGGTCTCGGCTATAGACCCTGACGTTATAGAGAGCCTTAGAAGGCTCGGAGGGGTAGACGAGATCTCAGCGCTTAACACTCTGAAGACCTACATAGAAGCTAAGGCAGGTGTGAGGATAGTTGAGGTATTCAGGGCTGATGACCCGGAAGCCCCTGATCACGGAGGGCGTAAAGAGGAAGCCCTCCCTTGGAGGCCAAGCATCTACCTACGTAGAGAATGATTTGCTGGCGACGCACTAAGAAAACGCAAAAAGTAATTACTTCCGCCCGTAAGGGAGAAGTGAAGCGATGATGTCTACGACGGGCGGTCTGAACGTGATGACCCACTGTAGCGCTGAGCCTTTCTCAACTCATGAGCCCTGAGCGCCTGAATGATTTTGTACCAGAGGTAGAAAAGCCCTGAATCGATTAGGGTTATGAGCAGCGCGCCAATGGCGTTCCAGTAAAGACCTCCCCACCCGGGCTTCACCCCTAAAGCCTTTATCAGTAGTGGTTGGAGAGCTATCACCCCGATACCGTAAAGGATGAGCAGGAAAGGCGTCTTAATGCTCTCAATGAGATCCTTAGCCCTCACAGCCCTCACTACCTCTTAAAAGGATGCCTGGAGTAATTAACTTGCGGATTTGGGGGATGATGTGTACCTCCGGTACTGAGAATGATGAGAAGGCATTTGCCTGATCCTCAGACTACTTTAGCGGATCATCGCGTGGGTTTCTCATCACAGCGTCAGCGCTTATAGACCCATATCATCTCCGCCTCATAATACACATCTCCAACATTTTAATCCACCTCATGTAGAGATGTTTACAGCGGTGTTCAGACATTGATTAAGGTGTATCAGTTCCTGAGGAGTTCAGTTAAGGTGAAGCACGATGCTCTTGAGGTGCTTAATGCTGCAAGAACCCTCTTCACACTTAAGGAGATTTCAGCCATGGTGGGGGTGAGGGAATCCCTACTTAGTCGATATGCGTCAGGGGAGGTGGCACCCTCCCGTGAGAGGGCTGAGGCAATGCTTGAAGCCCTCACAAAGCATGACTTCCTTAAGGAGTTCCTTAGGAGGGGGTTGAAGAAAGAGGGGTGGAGCTTTCCCTCCCTAATAGGTAGGCCGGACTTCCTTGAACTTGTCTCGATGTACATATACTCCATGATCCTCGATGTCGTGGCCGGAACCAGGCTTGATGCTGTGGTTACGTTTAAAGACGAGTCCTCCTTGCTGGCCTCTCTCGTAAGTACCCGGCTCGATGTGAGGGTAGTTACTTTAGACGAAGGTGATGTTAGGGGGAGCGTCAAGACTTCATTCCTGAGCAGGGTTCTCAGGAGGAGTAGACCTATATGCGTAGCTGTTTCCGGGGTTTTCGACTCTGTGAAAGCGTCACTTCTTCAGGAACTTACCGAGGTGGGAGTTGAGGTCAGGGCAATAGCTACTGTCCTGCTGATGGATCCTGACGCACTCGGAAAGCTGTCCAGCTCGGAAATCATTAGCCTCCTACCGTGATGTGGCGGGCCCGCCGGGATTTGAACCCGGGACTTCCGCCGGGTCGGTTACCCACGCACCCGTCTACGGGTTAAAAGCCCGCCGCTCTACCTGGCTGAGCTACGGGCCCGCCAAAATCACTTATTAGAGGGGTTACTTAAACTTTACATCAGAAGTTGCTGGGGGTACACGTGTTAAAGCTTAAAATAAGTTTCCCGGATTTCATAGGTAGCGGTAGGTGGGTTGATAATATATGAAAGGACGTAAGTTCAAGGTTACAGATCATGAGCTAGTTCCGAAGCATGAGGTTGTACCTATAGAGGAAGCTATTAAAATAATTAAGGAGTTAGGGGTTAGGTTGGATCAGCTTCCGTACATGAAAGCATCCGACCCTGTGGCGAGGGAGATAGGCGCGAAGCCTGGAGATCTAGTGAGGATTGTTAGGAAATCACCTACTGCAGGTAAAGTTGTTGTTTACCGTTACGTGATTGCGGGGTGATTAGGGTTTGACTGAGTCAGAGGATTATTCCTTGCTTAATCCGGAGAATCGCTGGGCCATTATGGAGGCCTTCATTAAGGAGAAAGGGTTGGTGAGGCAGCATCTGGACTCGTATAACGAGTTCGTTACCTCATGGATGAGGAGGATAGTTAAGGAGTTAGGTCATATAGAGACCAGTCAACCGGGGGTCTATATTGAGGTCCTTAACATTAAGATAGGTAGGCCCGAGTTCAAGGAAATCGAAGGAAACAGGATACCGTTAACGCCTATGGTCGCGAGATTAAGGAACCTGTCCTACGTGGCTCCTATGACTCTCGTCGTCGCTCTCTACGAGAACGGCATAGAGGTCGTGAAGCAGGAGATACCTCTGGGTGATCTCCCCGTAATGATTCGCTCGGTCTTGGACCCCACCTCCAGGATGAGTAAGGAGGAACTCATCAAGATAGGTGAGGACTGGAGGGATCCGGGCGGTTACTTCATAATTAACGGGTCTGAGAAGGTCATAGTGACGCAGGAGGATCTCGCCCATAACAGGGTCTTCGTTGACTACGCCAAGGAAGGCTCCAACATGACGCACACAGCCAAGGTTATATCGGCCTCCGCCGGGTACAGGGTTCCAATCATCCTGGACAGGCATAAGGACGGAACCCTCATGATTAACTTCCCTCCGATACCTGCTAAGGTCCCCTTCGCCGTCATGATGAGGGCCTTAGGGCTGGAGACAGACAGGGACATAGCCCTCGCCGTATCAACGGATCCCGAGATACAGAACGAGCTTATGCCCTCACTTTACCAGGCAAGGGAGATCTCTACAACTGAAGACGCTCTTGACTTCATAGGGTCCAGGGTCGCTCTAGGGCAACCTAGGGAGGCTAGGATCGAGAGAGCGCAGCAAATACTTGATAACTACTTCCTCCCGCACCTGGGGTCAACCCCGGACGCGAGGATCCTGAAGGCACTTTATCTCGGTCAAATGGCTAATAAGCTGCTTGAACTCGTCCTGGGGAGGAGAAAGCCCGACGATAAAGACCATTACGCCAACAGGAGGTTAAGGCTTGCCGGGGACTTAATGGCTCAGCTGTTCAGGGTTGCTTTCAAGCAGTTCGTCAAGGACTTCAAGTACCAGATAGAGAGGCATAGGCTTCGAGGCAGGAGGCTTAACCTTAGGGCGCTTGCACGTCCTGACCTGGTTTCCGACAGGATTAAGCACGCGTTAGCGACGGGGAACTGGGTTGGAGGCAGAACGGGCGTTTCCCAAATAATTGATAGGATGAATTGGATCTCCCTCCACAGCCACCTCAGGAGGACCATAGCACCACTGAGCAGGGGGCAACCTCACTTCGAGGCGAGGGACCTGCACCCGACGCAGTGGGGGAGGATATGCCCGTTCGAGACGCCTGAAGGTCCTAACTGCGGCCTTGTTAAGAACTTGGCCTTAAGTGCGTACATATCTGTCGGCACGGATGAGGAGTCAGTTAAGGCTGTCCTTAAGGAGTTGGGCGTCGTACCGATCCTGGAGATCTTCGACAGGTTGAGGGCTGGGGATGAGGAACTGCTTCAGAACCTATCAAGGTACGCGAAGGTGTTCCTCAACGGCACCTTAGTGGGTTATTACCTAAGTGAAGACGCTTCAGAGCTGGTTAAGAGGGTGAGAGAGCTTAGAAGGTCCGGTAAAATCCATCACGAAGTTAACATATCCTACCTAAGGACGGAGCACCTGAATGAGGTCTATGTTAACAGCGACCCAGGGAGGGTTAGGAGGCCTTTGCTGATCGTGGAGGATGGCAAGCCTAAGATAACGCCTGAAGTCATTAAGAAGTTGAAGGAAGGCGAACTGACCTTCACAGACCTCGTGGAGATGGGCTTCATAGAGTACCTAGATGCTGAGGAGGAGGAAGACATTTACGTGGCGCTGGATCCTAAAGACCTAACCCCGGAGCACACACACCTCGAGATATGGCCGCCCGCGATAATGGGTATCGCGGCCGCAACCATTCCCTACGCGGAACACAATCAATCCCCGAGAAACGCCTACCAGTCCGCCATGGTTAAGCAGGCCGTGGGTTTCTACGCGGCGAATTTCCACCAGAGGTTTGACAGCAGGGCACACTTCCTTCACTACCCGCAGAAACCCCTGGTTCAGACGAAGTTCCTTGACGTGATAGGGTATAATGAAAGACCGGCGGGGCAGAACTTCATCGTAGCGATACTCTCATTCACAGGCTACAACATGGAGGACGCCCTAATAATGAATAAGTCCTCAGTGGAGAGAGGGCTTGCGAGATCGACGTTCTACAGGGAGTACAGCACGGAGGAGCTCAGGTACGCCGGAGGTCAGAGGGACAGGATAGAGATACCCGATCCAAGCGTAAGGGGGTACAAAGGCAGGGATCATTACCTCCTCCTAGACGGTGACGGGATAATCAGCCCTGAAGTAGATGTTAAGGCTGGTGACGTCCTAGCGGGTAAAACCTCACCCCCCAGATTCCTCGAGGAGTACAGGGAGTTCGGCCTCACAGGGGTTTCCAGGAGAGACACATCCTTAACCCTAAGGCACGGGGATAAGGGAATAGTCGACACCGTCGTAATCACCGTGAGCGGTGAAGGAAACAGGCTGATCCGCATCAAGGTGAGGGACACCAGGATACCTGAACTAGGGGATAAGTTCGCTTCTAGGCACGGGCAGAAAGGAGTTATAGGGCTTCTCGTACCGCAGTACGACATGCCCTACACGCCTGAGGGGATAACACCGGATCTAATAGTTAATCCTCACGCCCTCCCCTCAAGAATGACTGTAGGGCAGCTCATGGAGAGCATTGCGGGTAAGGTAGCGGCTTTGGAGGGAAGGACCGTTGACGGAACACCTTTCTACGGGGAGGACATCCATAGCCTGCAGAAAAGGCTCCTACTGTTAGGTTACCCCGCAGACGGCACTGAACCTATGTATGACGGAAGAACAGGAGAGTTGATCATGACGCCAGTGTTCATAGGAATCGTGTACTACCAGAGACTGCATCACATGGTCGCGGATAAGATGCATGCTAGGGCTAGAGGGCCTGTGCAGCTCCTCACGAGGCAGCCCACGGAGGGCAGGGCTCGTGAGGGTGGTTTGAGATTCGGTGAGATGGAGAGGGACTGCCTAATAGGTCACGGTGCCCCGCTACTTCTTAAGGAAAGGCTTCTCGAGAACTCAGACCGGACAACAATATACGTCTGCGAGAAGTGCGGTCTGATAGGTTGGTACGACAGGAGGAAAGGTAAGTACGTCTGCCCGATACATGGAGACAAGGCTAAGCTGTACCCCGTTGAGGTGAGCTATGCGTTCAAGCTCCTCCTCCAGGAGATGATGAGCATGATGATCTACCCCAGGTTGATACTTAAGGATAAGTTCCCAGGGAGGTGATGAAGCTTGGCAGGAGATAAGGTTATTGGAGGTATTAAGTTCGGGATTCTCTCACCCGAAATGATTAGGAGCATGTCGGTCACGGCGATAGTTACTT
>JAGHCP010000081.1 GCA_021160415.1 Desulfurococcales archaeon | reverse complement strand
CCTCAACACACCAACATAATTAGGGTAGCTCTTAACGGCGTCAAAACCGAGCTAGCGGCTGAGGCGGTGGTGCAGGGAGCCGCAAACCCGAGGAGCGTGTGCATACATGGGAACCTGCTCCTAATCGCCACGACCGTAGACATGTTTGCACCACCTAAACCTCTACCCCTCCCCGGCTGGAGGTTCCCCGCACCCCCCATAATCATACCGGTCATTAAAGAGTTCACGAACCTCTACATCATGAACGCCTCGAACCTCCTCCCCACCCACGTGATTCGGGAAGTAGCTAAAGGTCCCGCAACACTGCTCACCTGCATTGGTAATTACGCCCTCATTAAGGCAGGGTGGGGTAAGGGAACCCTAATCGAGGTGGACCTAAGGAACCCGAAGAAACCTGTGGAGGTTAAGGGCTTCCAGGGACCCACAAGGATAACCTCAGCTCTGAGCGTGATGAGCGACTACGTAGTGTTCGCAGGCCTTACACAGCCACCGTGGTTCCTAGGAAAGCCAGTGGTGAAGATGTACAAAGTAAGTACCTCAGGAGCCCTAACCTTGGTGAGTGAAGCCAACCTCACGTCAGGGATAAGTGAGGCATTCACGTCAACCCTGAAGTACGTGCGTGAAGGAAGTAATGCGTACCTACTCACGACCACCCAAGGTTTCGGCAAGGGAGGGAGGCACTGGGAACTCACAGCAATGAGCATCAGCACCGAAGGCCTCGAACAGATACTCACAGTAACAACCCCCACACAGCCAGAACCACTAATTAAAGGCAACACCCTCTACGTAGCGACGCAGACACACATCGAAGCATACAGCCTAGAAACAGGACAGAAACTCAGCAAGACCGAAATACCGCAAGCACCAGCATCCGCACACCAAACCTGAGGAAACGCACCCCCTATAAGGAGTAATTTCTCTCTAGGCTTTAGATTGAGATCAATAGCGAAATTGCGGAGGGGTGGTAACGCACAAGCCATGGCTTAGGGTCCTAGGTCACTCAGCTTCCCAAACCCTTACTTCTTCAGGAGGGAGGTTTTTAATTGACTGCCAGTATCATACTATGGGTATGATACTGATGGTATTATTTGTTAGGAGGGCTGAGCTGGAGTGGTTCCTTAATGAGGTTAGCGGGCGTAGGTTGCTGTACGGAAGGAGGAAAACCGGTAAGACTTTCTATGCCCGCAGAGCCCTCAAGGATTATCAGTACTTCATCGTTAGGAGAGGTGGCGAGTTCTACGACCCCCGCACTGACGAAAGTTTTAACTTAACCGCGCTCCTGAGGGTGTGTAGGGGAGGGGGTGCTTTAATCGTTGATGAGTTTCATAGGGCTCCGTCAAGGTTCTTCGACGCTCTTCACGCCGGCGAGTGCGGGTCTGATATAGTCCTCATAACTTCCACCCTGCACTACTTCAGGAAGTTCGTTGAGGGGCCTCAAGCACCTCTAGCCGGGCTTTTCTCGACTTTCAACGTCGGCCTGATTTCGCCTTCGGACCTCCTGCGCCACGACTGGGGTAATGAGGCTTGAAGGACTTCATGGAGCTGCTGACTCTTTACCGGGAACCCTCCATGGTGGGGAAGGGCCTCATGGAAGCCGTTATTACTGGGAGAGACTTCGTCAGGGCATTGCTCGGCGAGGTCCTCGATGAAGAGGACATAGCGTACACGAGGCGCTTCGACGGGGTTCTAGAGGCCGTTGCCTCAGGGAAGGACAGGTTGAGCGAAATCGCAGCACACCTCCACTCCAGAGGGCTGACACCCTCACCCAGCACGTCACACGTCATGAAGTACGTTAACGCACTCCTTAAAGCAGGCCTCCTAGAAAGGGTTGAGATCTGGGGGAAGAGAAGAGGGAGCAGGTACAGGCATGTATCCCCACTGACCGATCTCATCTACTGGCTCAACGCCAAGTACGGATTCTTCGACATACCTCTAACCATGGAATTCCTTCAGAAAGCCGTAAAGCAACGCATCCCGACCCTGGTGGAGAGGTTCGTTGAGGCCCTCCTAGCCGAGGTCTACGGGCTAAAACCGGTGAAGATCCTCAACCCAGAAATAGATGTCGCCCTAATAAGATTCAAGAAGATCTACCTGGTCGCTGAGGTGAAGTGGAAAGGGAGGGTAAAGAAGGAAGATGTGAGGAAGGCGGAAAGCAAATTAAGCGCATACCCAGATGCAAGGAAGGTGTTGGTAGTTCCTGACAAGGCATCCACCCCTGAAACCTGGCTTGAGGTGATGGACATTACCGACATGGTCAAACTGGCTAAGGATGGTAGGAAGAGATTAGTAGGTGAATAGCGAGGTCCAGACAGCGTCGGCTTCGAGGAGGTACTTAACTTCCCGAGGCATTCCCTTAATTGAGGGGCGGATTACTTAATCGGGCTTCCACCAAAAAGACCTGAAGCCAGCCATCATGGGAAAAGCGTTAATGTATCCTTTAATTAGAGAAGACTTAACTCAAAAACGTAAGTTATTGGTGGCTTCTTCTGAGTATAATGGCCCCGCTTAGAACGCCTAGGAGGGCCACTAAGGCGACTATTAACGCTTTATCGTACCACGGCGTTTCGTGAAGTATCTTAATTAATGTATTCGTGATTGTGCTGTAAATCGTTGAGAACTTAGTGAGGGTTGTTGTCGAGATCCTTGTTTCGGTGGCTGTGGACGTAGCGATGTAGGTTTTCGTTACGTAGTTAGTTACCGTCTCGGTATGCGTAGCGGTTTCGGTGGTGGTGAGTTTCTCCGTCCTCGTCACGGTGGTAGTCGCTGTGTGTGTTTCTGTCATGGTTTCCGTGAGGTGCTTAGTAACTGTTTCCGTGGATGTTACGGTGACTGTCGTAGTGTGTGTTTCCGCCATTACCCCCGAACCCAAGACCTTTGCAGGGGTTACTAGAACCCAGTTATTGCTTAAGGGGCTTAGGTAGTAAATGGATAGGTTGGCAGGGCTTTCATTCAGGGTCACTTCCTTCACAACGTTGGGGGGTAAATAGATGTTACGTTCGCCGCCAGATGAAGAGATTTTCAGCTCGACCGTGAAGGGATTGAGATTTACAGCAACTATTTCCGG
>JAGHCP010000027.1 GCA_021160415.1 Desulfurococcales archaeon | reverse complement strand
CGGCGTCCTTAGCTGGGTACCTCCCGTAACCCTCAACCTTGATGAGGGGTACGGGTTTAAACCTCCCCCACCTCTCAGGGTTTACCTCACCGAGAATGTCTCTGAGCGCTGCGTAGTCGTAGGGGGCGTGCGCCGGTACGCTCATCACCACGCCCGTCCCGAATTTAGGTGAGACGAACCTAGCTTCAAGGATCTCCACCTCCCTCCCGAGCATCGGGTTAAGGACCTTCCTCCCTATTAGCTCCCTACCCTTAACCTTCCTGGTAACTCGGAGATCCATCTGAAACTTCAGCTTCTCAGCAGCTTCACACGCGAGAACCCATCTTTCACGCCTCCCCCCAACATCGACTTCGGAGATGCAGTAATCGATTTCCGGGTTAAGCCACATGTTAGTTACTCCAAGGACTGTTTCAGGCCTCAGCGTCGCGGCTGGGTAGATAACACCGTCCTCGCCCAGGAACTTTATGAGTGTGAGCTCACCTATCTCAGGCTCGACATCATCCTTAGTGTCATGCATCCCGACAGGCATGTTGTGCTTAGGGCACCACCCCACGGGGTGTGAGCCCTTAGTTAGGTAGCCCAGCTTCCTAAGTCTGGTGAACTGCCACACTATAAACTTATTGAATTCCGGATCTATCGTGGTGAACTCCCTTCTCCAATCAATGGAGAGCCCGTACTCCTTCATGGCGTCCTTAGATAGGGTGTGGAAGTACTTGGCCAGCTTCACAGGTTCCGTCAATTCCCTGAGTTCTTCCTGGGGGACGCCGAAGGCTGAAGAAAGCATTTCTATGTAATGTTCATCCCCAGAAGCTATTCTCTCAGCCGTAGTTAAGATGGGTGTCCCCGTGTAGTGGAATCCCATGGGGAAAAGGACGTTGTAACCCAGCCCCCTCTTAAATCTGGCCAATATGTCTGGAATTAGGTAGGTTCTTGCGTGCCCGACGTGGGCAGGGCCGTTAGGATACATGAAGGCCGCCGTTAGGAAGTACTTGGGCCTCCCGGGCTCGGGATCTGCCTCGTAAACCCTCTCCCTTTCCCATACCTCCGCCCACTTACGGCTTATCTTCATGAGCCACTCAATAAATGAGGACTCACCCACTCCACTCCTCACCTAAGGTAGGTCTATGACGTGGATTTAAGTGTTTAATACTTAAATACGAAGCTCTCAGGGTGCTTACACTGTGGAGCTGCCTAAGGAAGGGCTTAAGGATGGCGTCCTAGATGTTATTAACAGGGTCGCGTCAAACGAGCCGAGGCTCGGTGACCGCAGAAGCCTAGGGCCTATGATGTCTAAACCCTTAAGGGCCTCCCTTAAAGCCTTCATTCAGTTCATCGACAGAATCCTTAACGATCCCTCCAGATTTACGGCGACGTGGAAGCTGGCTTGCGAGGCAGTCTCCATGCTCAACGAACTTCTGGGTAATGAGGGAGGCGCGGGCCTCATAACTTACGGAGGTAGCGAGTCGAACCTCACCTCCCTATTCATGTTGCGGGAAGCGGGTTACAGAACTCTCGTCGTTTCATCCAGCGCGCACATCTCGGTGTTTAAGGCTACTCGAGTTCTGGGGATGAAGGTTCAGCGGGTGAGGGCTGATCATTCACTCTGCATCGATGCCTACAGGGCTGCCTCCATAGCTAAGCGGATGGGTGACGCTGCCGTACTGATTACGGCTGGCAACACTGAAACCGGTTGCGTGGACGACGCTCGAACGTTAAGCGACCTCATTCCCGGGAAGCCCATAGTGGTTGACGGGGCCTTCGGAGGTGTTATGGTGCCTTTACTTAGGGAGGCAGGCCTCACAAATAAGATAGCTGACTTCAGCGTTGAGTCCGTGGTAAGCTTGAGTGTCGACGGACATAAGTCGCTGCTGACGCCCATACCTTCAGGGGCTTTACTTCTAAGGGGCGGTGATTGGGTCAAGTACGTTTCGTTCGAGCCGAGGTACTTAAGCAGTGAGGAGCAGCTCGGGCTCCTCTGGACCAGGACTGGTGGCTCGGCGGCTTCCCTCTGGGCATCGCTGATGTATTTCGGTAAAGAAGGACTCAGAAATCTCTACCTTGATCTCATGCGTAAGACGAGGAAGCTTTATGAGTCCCTCCTCGAGTTGGGGTTCAACGCCGTTGAGCCTGAGTTGCCTGTGCTGTGCTTCTGGTCAGCAAAACTTCGTGCGGATAGGTTACTTGGTGAATTAAGTAGGAGGGGATGGTACCTCTACAGATGCCCCTCATTCGGCGGCCTCAGGGTGACGGTTCTCCCCCACGTAACTCATGAGGTAATCAACGAGTTCCTTGCCGATCTTGAGGAAGTCGTGAGGAAAATCTGAGAAGTCGTCAGGAATGCAGGGTTAATCACCGAGTCATTCCGTGGTACCGCTCATCATTCCTTACCTAAATATTAATTCACATATATGAAAGTAATGGGAACGTCTGTGAGGGCCCTAGTTAAGATTGACTCGAAGGGGAGGGTCACCATCCCGATGTACTTAAGGGAGGCCTTAGGGTTAAGGCCTGAGAGCTACGTTGAGCTTTGGGTTGATGAAGCGTCAGGAACTATTGTGATGAGGCCGTACGAACACGGCGACGAGTACCTGGTTGACGTGGAAATGCTGTTACCCGCCCCCGAAGACTTAGAGAAAGTTATTAGGGTAGTCGTGGATGAGGGTGCGGAGGTACGGAT
>JAGHCP010000029.1 GCA_021160415.1 Desulfurococcales archaeon | reverse complement strand
ATTTCTTTCTTATCAATTACTTCCTCAGATCCGCATACAGGGCAAACATTCCTGCCGCCTTTAGTGTGGGGGGTGACGAACTGCGTTCCGCACTTAAGGCATTTCTTTATGGTTCCGTAGTAAGGGATGAAGCGGGGCTCCCTCCCCTCACGTATGGCGACACCGTAGATATGCTTAACCCTGCCGGGCAGCGATGTCACTACATCGTAGATGTGTCCCTGCGTGGCGGTGATTAGGAGGGTGTACCCCCCAAGCGATGCTTCGTACACGCGTAGGCGCCCGTATCCCCTCATACTTGGCTTCCCGAAGAACCTGGCGATCGTTCTGGCCTTATTGGGTGACTCGACAACCAGCAGAGCTGTCTTAAGCTCTATTGGTGCGCTCTTCACTAGTTCCTTAGGGGTTTCACCAGCCTTGATTTTCCTGATGAGCTCCCTAGTCCTGTCCACCTCCTTAAGGACTTCCTTAATGTTCACCTCCTTCAACTCTTTGAATCTGAAGTCCTCGAAAACCCATCTCAGTCTCCTCTCCAAACCTCTCAGCAGCCTCCCATCATCCACTATCACTAAAGAGACACCCTTACTGATCCCCCCCAGGAAGAGGCGTGAGGTCCTTCCGCTCGCCTGTATGTAGGTCGCTGCGTCCGGTATCAGCACGTAGAGCTCCCCTCCATCCTCAACCACGGCTACGTTTGGATTGTGCTTAATGCCCTCAACAACTTCGGGTTTGCTGAGCAGTTCCTTAAGCTTCTCGTAAGTCTCAAGGAAAAGCCTCTCCCCCCGGGTCTCAGCTCCCTTCTCACCCGCCAATATGCTGGTTAAGGTCTGCGTAAGCGCTGCCCCTCCCCTCATCAAGAGCCTCCTCAGCCTGGCGTTCCTCCCTTCCAAATCCCTCCTCAGGTCCTCATCTTCAACGGCGTCCCTCACTATGGGGAGCAGGCGAAGAACGTCGTGCGGCTTAATGTCCTTGAGCTTCAGTCCCACCTTATGTCTTGGAGGCCCTGCAAAGACCGCATACCTGACGATCTCAGGCAGGTCTAGCCCCCGAACTAACACGCCGTAGTACGTAGCGACACCGACTAAGACTTGAAGCTCGCCGGCCACGAAGGAATCAATAGCTGAGACTTTCTTGCTGTGGAGCGCTTCCGCCTTAATTCCGTGCTCCCTTAAGAAATTAGCGAGGTGCTCCGCGTACTCCACACCCTTATCTACCGGAACGTACACCAAGCCCCCGCCACCTAACTTCCTCACGGCTTCGAGGACTGTCCCCTCCATCCCGGACTGGGCGGGATGGGTGAACAGGTCTTCAATGTTTCTTATGAATTCAGGTCTTGCGCCTATCTCGAAACCCAGTAGCTCTCTAAACAACCTAACCCTTAATCCCCGCGGATTACCGGTCGCGGACGCTATGACTAAGATCTTGCCGGTTCTCTTCCTTTTCCTGGCGAATCTCTCCTCAATTCTCTTCAGCTTCTCAGCGAGGTCCTCCCTCCCCCCGGTTAAAGCGAGCTCCCTCTTAATCCTTATCGCCTTAATCCCGAGTTCGAAGTCCTCCTGGCTGAAGCCAGCCATTTGAAGCAAGTAGTTAATAGCTCTAGACCCTCTGAGGATGGCGTCCACATCGTCGACGAATATGAACTTGAAGTCATGCCTGAGGATTTTCTCTGGGTTCCTCAGGAGGTAGTTCGATGTGGTGACGAGTATGTCGAAGTTTCCCGGACCGCTAAGCCGTTTCTCCAGTGCCTCCCTCTCCCTTTTCTTAAGGCGTGAGTGGATGACGAGGGGCTGAATCACGACGTCAGCCCTTGAAGAAAGTTCTTCCAGCTTCTCAGCGACCTGTGACGCAAGCGTGGTGGTGGGGACGATGATGTATGATTTATGTCCCCGCATCGCTAAGTACATAGCGACAACCAGCCCGAAAGTGGTTTTGCCGACCCCTGTTGGGGCAATCATCGCGAAGGATGACTCCTTAGCTATTCTCTTGAGCCATAACCTCTGAATGCTCCACGGTTCATTTCCTACACACCTTTTAAAGAACTTCTGGAGGGATCGATATCTATGCGTGAAATCATACACTTCACTGAGGCTTCGAAGTCTGCCTGATCGCTTAAGGATCTTAACGATCTCTTCTTCCTTGCATATATCCTTAGCTTCCTTAACACAGGCGGTGCAGGGGCATTTTCTCTTAAGTCTAGAATCACTTGCTGGACCTCCACAGTTAGGGCAGGCTGAATCATAAATTAGAATGTCAGCCTCCAGCAACTCATCTTCTAGCGACATCCTCGACATCAAAAACAATACCTGGGCAGTAATTAATAAAGGGTTAGAGGTGATAGTCTTCCACGTTAATTGCAGTAGCATGTTGGTTTCTCCCCGATTCAAAAAATCAGTGTTGCGGCAAAGTACATCATTCGTTAATGGAGCCTTTGTGTGTGAAGCTGTTTCACCGTAAGGTTAGAGAGGTTGAAGGTTCAGAAAGTCTTGGCTGAGTATGAAGCGAGGATCGCATTGTTAATCTCCTCCAAGCCTTGGGCCTGGATCCCTTATTAAGGGCATCGTTGCACAATGCGGTCCCCCACCTAAGTATTTTGTTTCTTCCCATGGTATAGCTATGACGTCTATGCCTTCCTTTTCAAGCGCTCTCACAGTTTTCTCTAGCTCTTGAGGTAGGATAACTTTCCCCGGTTCTATCGCTAGCGTATTGGAGGCTAACCATTTTGCCTCTTCTGGCGGTACCTCAATCATATTTATGTCCTTGCTTCTTAGATACTCTATGAAGTCATAGGGAACGCCAGGTGGGTATATTGTGGCTAAGCCATCATCCACGTAGCCGAATACACAATCAAGATGTGCGAAACCCCCCGCGGGCCATTTAGTGTTGTGAAGATGTCCTGGGATAGGAACTACGTATATTTCCTTAACACCATTCATTCTAAGTATGTGGCTTACTTGATCTATTCCTTCTTGGTTCGTCCTAACGGACTTACCTAGAACCACATGCTCTGGATCTAGCCATACAACATTTCCGCCTTCAAAAATTCCTTTGCCGTGAACCATGAAGAGCACAGGAACGCCTAAAGCAGCTAATGCCTTCATGGTGATATATTCTTCACCTCTTCTGTAGGGTAAGGACATCCTGCCTATGATAGCACCACCCTCAATTACAAATCCCACGTCCCTTGCTCCCGGACCACCGAATCTAGCATGGGGTAGACCGTAAGGCTCCTTAAGCATCCATTTATCTATGTCGACATCCTTCACTAGCTCCCTAATGTCGTAAACAATTACTCCCTCATCCTTAAGGGCGTTAATGAGACCTTCAAACTCCTCTCTAACCTTCTTAACATTGACCCTCTTCTCGAACTGATAAAACACTAGGTCCTCCTCAGGAGGTGCTACCTCATCACCAGGTCTGATGACGAGCACCTCCTTAAGCCTACCAATTTCTGATTGGGCACCCCACCGCTTACCCCAAATAACCTCAAGTTCCTCTAGATAGGTAAGAGGTAGTGGATGAGCAGGCTTTTTCTTATCCTCCAGGAACATATGCGTGTTCTCTGGTACTCCGTTTTTATCTGTGAAATACGTGGGCAAGTGGTAACACCTTGATTACTAATTATAAATTAAAGTATATAATAT
>JAGHCP010000084.1 GCA_021160415.1 Desulfurococcales archaeon | reverse complement strand
CCGTGAATGGGTATAATGTCGTGTCTTACTTGCTCGGCAGATTCCCGATCACCTTGCAGCTAACGCTCTTCGCTTTTTTCTTCATCATAGTTATCGGTATTCCCTTAGGCATAGTTTCGGCGATAAAGAAGGATACGTGGGTGGATGCCCTAGTAAGGGTTTGGGCCTTAATAGGGGTTTCAGTGCCGACTTTCTGGCTCGGTTACCTCTTCCTCTACTTCTTCTTCTACGTGTTAGGGTGGATAACGATCGCCGGCATTCCCTACCCGAAACAGGTGTACACGGGTGTCCCCATAATAGACGCGGCGTTTTCAGGTGACTGGGGATGTGTGTGGGACAACGTTGCTAGATTCACCCTACCTGGATTTACTTTGGGGTTCGGGGGGATAGGGGTTATAGCCAGACTGGTAAGGAATAGCTACTTAGAAGTCATGGCGAGCGACTTCATCTACTACGCAAAGTTGAGGGGGCTGAAGAGATTAAGGATACTGACCCATACGTTGAGAAACGCATTAGTGCCCGTAGTAACCATGCTTGGTTTACAGTTCGGTTGGCTACTAGGTGGTGCCCCCATCACTGAAACGGTTTTCGGAATCCCCGGCATGGGTAGAGCCATGGTTCAAGCAATATTCATGATGGACTTCCCGTTGCTGATTGCCGGTACGTTACTCATAGGCTTCATATACGTCACGACCAACTTAGTCGTGGACATTCTCTACGCAGTAATTAATCCGAGGGTGAGGTTCTGATGGGCTCGTCAACTCCATACGAAAAGAAACTCCTCGACAGGTTCTCAGACGCTTTAATCTCCGCCTTGGTCAGGCTCATTACGGCGTTCAGGAAGGACTGGCTGAAGAAGAATAAGAACAGGGTTGATGAATGGAGGATAATGCTTTACGCCCTAAATAGAAGCCCTATAGGCTTAGCAGGGCTCATTCTCGGTTCCCTATTCATAGTTACGGGGATTGTCGGACCTCTCCTCGCGCCTCACTCCTACGACTTCTCATTCATAGCTACGACTCAGCAGTACGAGAAATACTACGTAGCCCCTCCCGGTACAGGCGGCGCCATTCTAGGAACGGACGACCTAGGACGGGACCTTTTCAGCGAGCTGCTTTACGGAGCTAGGGTTTCTTTAATGTCGACAGTACTTGTCCTGCCTGTAGGAATAGTCGTAGGTATATTGCTGGGTCTAATAGCAGGGTACTACGGAGGGATAGTTGACGAGGTCCTCATGAGGTTCACGGACATCTTCCTGGCCTTCCCGGGACTCATCCTAGCCTTAGCTTTCAGCAGCGCGTTAACTGGGAGATTAGCTGATGGGATAGCGCATAACCCTTACCTCACATGGGTGGTCTCACAGCTCTTCGCTGTTAAGCCGAACGACGCTGTGAACGTTGCCCCCATACTCTCCATAGTGATGGCGCTGTGGGTTGTTTGGTGGCCTGCCTACGCAAGGGTTGCTAGAGGGCTTGTGTTGGAGGAGAAAGATAAGATATACGTTGAAGCATCGAGGGCTCTGGGGTTAAGAACGCGTGTGATCCTCCTGCACCATATCTTCCCAAATATCTTAGGCCCTCTACTAGTGATGATGACGCTGGATATTGGAGGAGTTATCCTGACGGAGGCTGGGCTTAGCTTCATCTTAGGTGCTATGATGAAGATCCCGGATTGGGGAGCCATAGTCCAGCACGGCTCTGAATATCTAGTTCAGGGAAAGTGGTGGCTAGTTGTCTTCCCAGGCTTAGCTATCCTGATATCGGTCCTCGGATGGAATCTCTTCGGCGACTCGCTGCGTGATATCTTAGACCCTAGGACGAGGAGGAGCATCGAGTTTAAGGCTAAGGAGGGGAGGAGGAAATGAGGTCGAAGGAACCAATACTTGAGGTCAAAGATCTCCACATATACTTCTACACATACGCTGGCGTAGTTAAGGCGATCAGCGGCGTAACCTTCACGGTGTATAAAGGTGAGAAGTTCTGCATGGTTGGGGAGACAGGCTGTGGGAAAACCGTGATTTCAAGGGCTATCACGAACTCTATCCCTAAGCCAGGCAAGATAGTGAAGGGTGAGGTCATCTATTACGGGTTAGGTAGACCTGTGAACATCCTGAGGCTGAGTGAGGATGAGTTAAGGGAGTTAAGAGGGAAGGAGATTGCGTACATCGTGCAGGACCCTTCCAGCGCTTTAGACCCTCTCTATCAAATCGGGTATCAGATAAGCGAAACCATGTACGATCACGGCATGGTGGGTTCCCTGAAGGAAGGCATTCTGAAGGCAGTGGAACTGCTTAAGCAGACCTTAATGCCTGACCCTAACAAGAGGATTAAGAACTACCCTCACGAGTTGAGTGGGGGTCAGAAGCAGAGAGCCGTTATTAGTATGGGGATAAGCAACACCCCTAAGCTGTTGATAGCTGATGAGGTAGCAAGTAACTTAGACGTTACGGTTCAGGCACAACTTCTTGAGTTGCTGAGGCGATTAGTTGAGAAGAGACCTCACCCTCTACTTAATCACCCATGACTTAGGTGTTGTGGCTGAGATCTGTGACAGGGTTGCGGTGCTGTACGCAGGGAAAATCGTTGAGATAGCACCTGTTAATACGTTATTTAAGGAGCCGGCCCATCCCTACACGCAGGCGCTCCTGAGGGCTGTACCGAACCCGCTGAAGAACATAGGGAAGCTTAACGCTATCCCTGGAACTGTCCCTAACCTCATAAATCCGCCGTCTGGTTGTAGGTTTCATCCTAGGTGTCCTTTCGCTCGTCCGGTGTGTCGGGAGAGGGAGCCCCCTCTTGTGGAGGTGGGGCGTGATCACTACGTCGCCTGCTGGCTACACGGAGGTGGGTGATTTTAGAATGTTCTTTTATTTATTAGGTGTTCATTATATGAAAGTTTTTTGGTTTCGGAGGAATTGAATTGAAATGAAACTGCTCTGTATTAGCTGTACTAAACTTTTCTGCGTGTATTTGATGTGTCAAATGATAATTTCAGAGTGTAAAGACATGTTTTTATAAGGTAAGCGTTACTTAAACCTGGTGTTAGGAGGTTTATATAGTTATGGAGAGGGTAAAGATAATTCGCTACTCTCCCTGGCTAGTGCACTTCAATACGGGGGCGTGTAACGGCTGCGATATCGAGGTGCTCACAGCCCTCACCCCTCTCTACGACCCTGAGAGATTTGGGGTTAAGCTTTCTCCCTCCATAAGGCACGGCGATATCCTCGTGGTTACGGGGGCGGTCACCAAGAAGTCTGCTGAGAGGCTTAAGAGGCTGTATGACCAGATGCCTGACCCTAAGTTCGTTATTGCTGTCGGTGCCTGCGCCTCATCGGGAGGGGTTTTTGCTGGGTCCTACGCCGTGATGAACGGTGTAGATAAGGTAATTCCTGTGGACATGTACGTTCCCGGATGCCCTCCTAGGCCTGAAGCCATACTTGAAGCCATAGTTAAACTCCTCAAGAAGCTGGAGAACGCACAGAAGGAGGTGGGTGAGGTTGCCAGAGAGTGACGTGGGCGAGCCTTTGAAGGAGTTGGCGAAGGAGATCCAGGAGATGAAGGTTGGGCGCGTAGTAGTAATTCTTGACCCTGAAAAGGTTGAGGAGGCCTTCAGGAAGCTTCAGGAACGCTACGGCTACCTCAACGTGTACTTGTCGACGATCGTTGGAACTGACCTCAAGAGTGAAGGAAAGATAAGGATGGATTACTACGTCAACGTCTTCAGCGAGAGCACCTACGTAGTGCTGAGAACCTTCATCGAAAGGGACGACCCTAAGATAAAGACCATGTTGAACATCTCCAAGGCCGCGTTCTCAGGGGAATGCGAGACTTACGACCTCCTCGGAGTTAAGTTCGAAGGGAACCCCTACCTTAAGAGGTCCTTCTTCGTGCCGAAGGACGTGGCTGAGAAGGGCGTCTTCCCCTTAAGGAAGGATTCGGGGGTGTGATGGGTTGGACACAGCTCCTGAAAACGTGACTAAGGCTATGGAGATCCCGATGCTTTTAGAGGTCCCCGTAGGGCCTCAGCACCCGGCGCTGCATGAACCCGTCCTCCTGAAGGTTTACGCCTCCGGGGAAAGGGTTGTTAGGGTTGAAGTTAATACAGGGTACAACCACAGAGGTATTGAGAAGCTGGCTGAGAAGAACACGTTCTACAAAGACATTTTCTTGGTTGGGAGGGTCTGCGGCATATGCAACACCGTGCATGCGAACTGCTACGTCAGGGCATTGGAGGCCCTCCTAGATAAGGAACCCCCTGAGAGGGCTAAGTACCTCAGGGTTCTGGCGATGGAGCTCGAGAGGCTCCACAGCCACATGCTCATCGAGGCAGTGATGGCTGAGATACTTGGGTACGACACGCTATTCATGCACATAATGAGGGACAGGGAACTCATAATGAAGGCCAAGGAAATACTTACAGGAGCTAGGGTCCTAGCCGACTACATGATGGTTGGAGGTGTGAGGAGGGATCTGAACAACGAGAAGATCAGGAGGCTTAACGAAATCCTGGACAAGGTCGAGCCCAGACTTAACTACTACATGAAGCTCTTCGAGGAGGACGTCACGATAAGGAAAAGGCTTGAGGGCGTCGGCGTTATCCCGCCGAGGGACATAATAAACTACGGCCTCCTAGGCCCCATAGCTAGGGCGTCGGGCCTCAAGATGGATGCAAGGCTTCAGGACGGGTACGACGCATACAGGGATGTGCCCTTCAGAATAATCGTCAGGGACGACAAGGACTCGCTTGGCAGGATGCTCCTCAGATGGGAGGAAGCTCTGAACTCCTTGGAGATGTGTAGGTACATACTGAAGAACTTACCCGAGGGTGAGGCCGTCCCCGACGAGAAAAGGCTCTCAAGAGTCTTCCCGAAAGGCGAGGTATTCACAACGGTTGAGGCCCCCAGAGGGGAGTTGACGTACTACGTGATGAGTGCGGGAGGCACGCAGCCTTACAGGGTTAAGATAAGGACGCCGTCGTTTAACAACATAATAAACTCGGGGTTTGTGTACATAGATCACGAGCTCGCCGACGTACCGGTAATCCTAGTGAGCTTCGACCCGTGCATTTCATGCATGGAGAGAGTCACCGTCATAGATTACCGTAAAGGGACCCGCAGGAAGGTCCCCATAAAGGAGGTCGTTAGGGGGAACGCGTGATGAAGTCAGGCGTCCTTAAGGAAGTGATTAAGAACCTCTTCTCGAAGCCGGCAACTATCGAGTACCCTAAAGAGAAAACCATTATAGAGCCTGACGCTAGAGGGAGACACTACGCAGACCTCCAGAAATGCATAGGGTGCTCCCTATGCATGATTGAGTGCCCCACGAAAGCCATAACCATGGAGAAAATACCTGAAGGCTACGAGAAACCGAAGAAGAACCCTAAGGGTATGTACCCTGTCATTAACTACCTGAAATGCATTTTCTGTTACCGATGCGTCACGATGTGCCCAACGTTGGCGTATGTTACAACCCCAGAGTACAGGTTAGCTACTGAGAAACCCATTTTCTCACGTGAGCTTTCCCTCAAAACGCTTAAGGGAGGTGAGGGTGATGGCAGGGATTGAACAGCAGGTAACTACCTTCACCTTAATAATGTTCCCGATATACATATTGGCATTCACGCTCTACATCATCAGAGCTGTGAAGGGCCCTACAATACCTGACACCGTGTTAGCTATTGACGCAATGACATACGACCTGGCCGCCTTCCTCGTAATACTGTCCATATTTTTCCGCTCACCGATACTCATCCCCACAGCCATAGTGCTCGCTCTCTGGGTTTACGCCCTCGACGTGTACGTCTCCAAGTACCTTGAGTCGAAGGAAATGGGTGGTTAAGGATGGTTATGCCGGACTGGCTCTCAAATCTGTCCGTGTGGGTTGGGGAGATAATGATAGGTGTCGGCGTCGTAAGCGACGTCATCGCAGCCATAGGCATGCTTAGATTCCCTAACTTCTTCGTAAGGCTTCACGCAGCCACGATAGGGACTATCTGGGGCGCTTTCCTGCCTTTAGTGGGTGTGGCCATCCTCTCCGTAGGTGCTGACTACCTAGGGAGTTACAGGTGGTTCATGGGTGGGGGAGCGCTCATCACGGCAGTTCTCATACTGATTCTGGGGCCGGCAGGCTCACACGCACTTGCCCGAGCTGCCTACAGATCTAAGGCCGCGAAGGTTGAGCCCAAATGCGTTGATCACCTAGAGGAGCACATCAGGGGTGAGGAACGTGATCGCAACGCCTGAAACACTGACTTACGGAGTGCTGGCCCTTCTGGGGCTGATCTCCCTAGTAGGTACTTACTTAGCTATAGTGGAGAAGGACCTCCTTAAAGCCGTTCTCTTCTCAGCGATTCAGAGCACCGCATACGCATTCATATTCTACCTGCTGATGGCTCCAGACATCGTCCTGGTGTATGTTCCAGTAGCGGTGGGTCTCTACCCAGCCATCGTTCTTTTCCTGATAAAGAAGACCGAAAGGTTCGAAGGTGATGGAAATGAGTAGCGGGACCAAGATAGCTGGAGTTGTCTCGATGGTGATCGTTACGTCTGTCCTCGCCTTAGCCATCGCTGCAGGTGGTTTAGGGTACGTCATACCTCCTCCGCACCTGAGGAGCTTGGCGGACTGGTACTTGAAAACAGCTCTGAACCCGTACCTTAAGTACTTCACAGTAAACTCGCCTGAGGCAGTCACATCCATAGTGTGGGATTACAGAGGCCTCGACACTCTGTTCGAGACTACGGTGTTCTTTCTAGCGATCATCGGAAGCATAGCCCTGATGAGGGGCATCCACATAGACGTTAAGGAGCTTAAGGAGTGCTGCCCAACGGGCATGAGCCCCATAGTGAAGACGGTGACTAGGGTAACGGTTGGGATGATTTTAGCGGTGTCGGCGTCCATAGCCCTTCACGGCCACCTCACCCCTGGGGGAGGCTTCCAAGGAGGTGCGACGGCGGCCGTCGCACCCCTACTGGTAATGGTGGTTTTCTCGCTGTATTTCGTGAGTAAGCACGGGCTAAGTGAGGAGAAAATGCTTACCCTAAGGACCGCTGGTTTGCTGGGAATAGCGTTCACTGCTTTCGCAGCACTCATCATAGGCTACGCATTCTCAACACATGCCTACGTCTTTCAGAATCAGCCGAAGGCTGAAGCACCAGTGGGGTTGCCTGCGTACATGTTCAACGCATTAACCAGCGGCACTCTGATATTCTTCAACCTATTCGAGTTCTTCGCGGTTGCAGCCGGATTCACAATAGTTTTCCTGCTGCTCTCCATTCCAGAAGTAATAGTTAAGAAGCATTCGGGGGTGAGTGAGGAGTGACCTTAACTCTTGACACATACCTTTTCAGCCTGCTGATATCGGCAGTAGTGATTAACATAGGCCTATCGCTCTACGGCGTTTTCAGGAAGCCGAGCCTCATAAAGAAAATAATAGCGCTGACGATATTCGGAGACACCGCGAACGTCCTAGCCATAATTGTGGGTTACAGGTCCTGGCCAGGCCCTTGGTCACCGCCGGTACCGCCGATCCTCCTAAACACACACCCCACCCATGCAGACATAACCAAGTTCGCAGCTACGGCGGTGGATCCCCTCCCTCAGGCATTAGTGCTGACCGCTGTGGTGATAGGG
>JAGHCP010000146.1 GCA_021160415.1 Desulfurococcales archaeon | reverse complement strand
TGGTTTAAGCCCTGTAAGGGCCTCTAACTCCTTGATGGTTAAGTCAAGCATTTCCTTCGGCCTCCCTGAGACAACCGCGGCCAAGCCCTCCTCAGCTCTCTGGCGGTAGATCCTCACACCTACCTCCCTAGGCCTGTCAAGGTTCATAAGCTCTTCCAGGTAAAGCGCCTCTGCGAGCGGTAATCCAGCATGCCTAGCCAGCTCCTCCGCCGCTTTAAGCCTCTCCCCGCTCTCCACCAGCACCCCGTCAATGTCGAACACGTAGGTCTTCATCGAATTCGTTACGGGGTCAACGCTTAAAACTCGTTGAGGTCTGATGAAAACGTGGATGGGCGGGGAAGTGCTTTCCGAGTGGGTCCGGTACATACAGATAAACCCTGACGCATTACCTTACTTTAGAAGCAAGGAAGTTAGCCTCATGCGTGTAGACCCTCCAGCAGTTATAAGGTGTGACGGGGTCAACTTCGGGAAGGCCCTGAAAGGGTACAGAAGTCCTAGGGATTGGAGAGTTCATAACGCACTATTAGGAGCCGCCGAGGAATTTATGAGGATCTACGGCGGTGAAGCCGCTCTTGTGATTTCAGATGAGATAAACATCCTCATGCATCACCTTCCCTACTCCGGTAGGGTGGTTAAGCTCTCATCCGTTGCTGCTTCCTTCATCTCTTCACACGTATCACTAGTTCTCGGCAGGTGCCTAAGCTTCGACGGCAGGGTCATCCCCCTACTAGCAAGGGAGGTCGTCCCTTACTTCCTACTCAGGGTCAGGGTCGGGCTCAATAACTACGTCTCGATGCGCTATCACGCCGCGGCCGGCACTAAGGCCCGCACACCCCCTCTGAAGGTGATGCTGGAGCGCCTTAAGGAACGTGGCTTGTTGAGGAATGCTGAAATGTGGGAAGGCTTAGGCACTCTGGTCACTTGGAGTAGGGCTGTTAAGGAGGGATACAACCCCTTAATGGGTGAGAGGGTTGAGGTTTTGAGGAGGGTCTTAAGTAGATATCCGGCTAAGCTGGACTTAGTGGTGAGGTATTTGGGTGAGGTGGTCAGGCATTCCGCGTGACGAATGCGTTGTGAGGCCTGCCAGGAGGGGTGACTTAAGGGAGATATACTTAGTTGAGGTTAAGTCCTTCCCCTTCCCTTACCCTATGGAGGCCTTCATATCCCTCCTGATCCTCTTCCCTAAGTACTTCTTCGTGGCGGAGTGTGGGAAGAGGGTCGTGGGGTACGTCGCGGGCGGTAGGAGGAACGATGGGTCGGGCCACATAATGTCCCTCGCTGTTGAGCCTAGGCACCGCGGCTTGGGGTTGGGGTCGATGCTTCTGTCCGCCGTGGAGGAGTCATTCCTGAGGGTAGGGGTTTCCAGGCTGTTCCTGGAGGTGTCGACGAGCAATAAGGTGGCTCTCTCCCTATACAGGAGGGCTGGATACAGAATAGTTGAGATTCTGAGGGAGTACTACCCCGACGGGTCAGATGCTTACTTAATGTTTAAGGAACTCAGCAATTAGTTCCCTGGTGTACCCCTCCGTCACGGGGAGCGAGTACAGCCTCACGATCCCCATTTCCTCAGGCATCGAGCTTATTATCGACCCTCCATAGTCATTCACCCTGACAGACCCACCACCTTTGAGAATCCTCACCTCAGCCCCCTCAGTGATTATGGGTATCGACTCCACGTAGAGCTTAACAGCTATTCTCTCGTCCTTAAGCCTTAAGTCCCGGGACAGCGCTTCCTCCAACCCCTTAACGAGCTTGGAGTTCAGAGGGGACTGCTTCCCGAATCCAACCCACTCGAAGACCGTTCTGTAGCCCCTTCTACCTAGGTAAAGCTTTATGAGTTCCCTCAGCGCCTCATCCCCTAATTTCTGACCTAGGATGAGGTTCATGAGTCCCCCAATGAAGAAGTCATCCCATAGGTACAGGTTACCTTCACTGATGGCTTTCCTTATTCCCTCAGGGTCTGTGAAAGGTTTAAGGAAGTCTCTAATTTCCTTTGTTTCAGCCATCTGCCTATAGATCTCCTGAATTAGGAGCTGATACCCCGCGATCGTCTTATGGTAGTAGACGGATCTATACATGTGTAGCCTGGCTATATAGAACGCCTCAACGGCCTGCACCGCTTTCTGGGGAAACGCTATATATCCCTCAGGGTCCAACGTGATCGTCTGAACTATTCTCTCGATATCAATCACTCCGTACTTAACCCCTGTGTGTAGGGCGTCCCTCAACAAGTAATCAAGTCTGTCTACGTCCATGTCACTGCTCATAAGCATGTTGTAGCTGGCCTCCCTATGCCTACCTCTTATGATGGCTGAGACCTCAAAGGGCTCTATACCGTACTCCCTCAACACGTCCTTTATGTAGGGATCCTCGGTGATTATCCATGAACCAATTACTTCATGCTTAAGTCCGTACCTAACCTTGAAGTAGGACTCGATGGCGTGTGAGTAGGGTGTGTGGCCCACGTCATGGAGGAGAGCAGCGATCTTCAGAAGCCTTAAGTCATCCTTTCTGATCAACCCAGCGTCAGCAAGCTTACCGGCAATCTTACCCATAAGATGCATCACACCCAAGCTGTGGGAGAACCTGGTATGCACGGCCCCTGGGTAGACAAGCCACGCCTGAGCAAGCTGTTTAATCCTCCTCAACCTTTGAAAAGTCGGCGTATCAACTAACCTCCTCTCAAGCTCATCCAGCGGTATGTACCCGTGAACCTCGTCAAACACGTACTTCATAGTGCACAGTACCTTCATCTAATTCTCTCTAAGGGGATTATAAGGTGACACCCGACCTCGCGCTACAGGAAGGGTGAGAGGACGTCAAGAACTGCATTTACTTCCTCATCCTTAATGAAGGGCTTCCTCTCCAAGAGCTCCTTAACGGGGTCCTCAGGTTTAGGGAACACCTCATCCCTCAGCATTAGGTATGAAGCGGCTATCTCTAAAGCCTTAGTTAGTGGTACGCCTGACCCCCTTAACCTGCTAATCAGTTCCCTAGCTTTCCTCAGCTCATCATCGCCTAAGCACTTAACCCCCTCCTCACACCCCCTGAGGTCCTTCGCTAATGCCTTGGAGTAGGGCCCCCTTGAAAACCACATGAACGAGTACCCGAGGTTAATGCCTAACACCTTCTGGATCAGGTAAATCAGTTTCTGAGCCGCTAGTCTGCCGCTGAAGTCATTGGGCTCCTCACCGAGGACCTCCCTAACAACGTAAGTTGCGCAGCACTTAATCCTCATCTCCTCACCAATCGACTTACTCGCAACTGAATAAGTAATAAAGTCAGTTTCAAATGCTCAAGTCCGGTGATGGCGGGATCTTCGAGTTCGTGGTGGGTGGTCGGTAATACCGGGATTACCTTATAAGAAGAACCGATGTTGGGGCATTCACAACCGTGGAGAGGGCGACGGACCCCAGATTTATGTCTGGGTTGGCGGATCTTCCCCTAGCGGATATAATTATTAGGTCATACGCGCCGTCAATGGCTTCCTGAACCACTCTGCTTGGCGTGGAGTTCGTGAAGACGTCCAGCTTAGATGTTTTTACGTCGGCTAGGATCCCCGCCTTCCTGACTTTCTCCCTAACCTTATCGATTACCTCATCCAGGTTCCTGATGGAACCATCATCCACTATAAGCACCGTTATTTTCGATCCGTACCTCTTAGCGTAGTCAACGGCTATGTCCAACGCCTTAAGGCTTGACGTAGCCCCGTCTACAGGGACGAGCACCTTACGGAAGAGGAAGCTGACTTCGTAAGTAGGTTCCCTAACATACGTCAATCTGGAGCACCCCCTATACCTAACGTAGTGTTTGTAAGGTTAATTGATTTATCTCTGTCTGCAAGACCGGTTAAGGCCCTGACCGCGTCAATGTTTTCCGGCACAACTATGGCTTCCTGATGGACTGCGTATGCAAGCATGACCTCGTTCCCCTCAACCCACACGCTGTCCTCCCAAACTACATTCTCGTAGATATCCCCTCCAGGCCTGATGGACTCCTTGGCGTACTCTCTGAGCTCAGCCGTCGACGAGAGTAACTCACCCCTCACCAGCATGATCCTTGTAGTTGATTTCAGGGCTTCTAGGACGTCCTCCCTTCTCCCAGCCCTATCAAGAACGGCGTTGATCACGTGCATGTGGGCCAAAGTGGTTGGAGCTACGACGGCGTAGGTGATTATGTCGAGGTCACCTACGACGGTTTTAACGTCCTCTGCGTGGTGCGAGGGTGGTGACGTGGGCTTAAGCAGAAGCCCCTCGATAGGTCCTTTCTTAACTTCCTTCAGATCAGCCCCCCTCCTCACTATGACGCCTCTAACTTTGCGTAGAGTCCCTAACTTCCTTAAAGCGTAGATCACCCTGGCAAGGCCTGTGGTGTTGCATGACACCACCCTGACACATTTCTTACCGACGGCGGCGTCGTAGTTCGTCAGGGCGTTGAAGCTCACTTCACATATGCTGGCGGGCTCCCCGCCCTGAAATATCTGCTTTACCCCGGCCTTGTCGTAGCGGTTCTTATTCTTAAGGCCGACCTTTGCGGGCGTCGCGTCGATCACGACGTCGACCTTATCAATTAACTCCGAGTCCCTCCCCGCAACAGGTATGTCTGCCTCCTCGAATTTCCGCATGGATTCCTCAGGTACGT
>JAGHCP010000118.1 GCA_021160415.1 Desulfurococcales archaeon | reverse complement strand
GCCGTTATGATTAATCAGTGGCCAGATAGGTACTACCACTCAGATCTCGACACTATCGATAAGTTCGACTCTGATGTGGCAGAAGCCGTTGCATGCGCTGTCGGGTCAGCAGCTTACTTCGTTTCAGTGAGGGATGTCCCTGACTACGTGCTTAAGGCTTACATTCATGAGTATCTTGGCTCTGAGGCTGGCAGAACGAGTGATGAACTGGCAGGGGTTAGATACGCGTATCTCTGCAACACCTTGAGAGGTAAATACCCCGAAGCACTGGAGGGGATGAGATGCCCTGAACTCCCTGATCTCGGAGGAGACCGTGAGAAATACGTTTACGTAGGGCCTGAAGAGATTGTTGACATTAGATGCGTCCTAAGAGTGTTGAGCCCTTCAACATCGGAGAAATTGAAGGCAGAATTGAGTGAGCTGAAAGTTCAGCACGGACTCATCGCAGCGTATGTCCCCCTAGCGTTAAGGGAAAAATGTGGCCTCAGGGAATTAAAGCTAAGGGTTCTAGGGGAGTTCGGGTTAGATGTTACGAACGATGTGCTGATGAAAGCTCTGAACTATTTGATTAGGGCTGGCCTCGTTAAGCAGGTGTAGCTTCTAAGGAAGTCCTGCGGGTAGACCATCCACCCTCACATCCACGTATGAAGACATAACGACTCCCCCCACAACCTCTGCGATCGCCGCCACTCCTAACCTGGATGGGTAGGGAACTTTCTTTACATTACGAGCCTTCATAGGAGGCTCGAAGCCCTCCTCAACAGTAATGCCGCCCGTTTTCGGATCCCAGAGGAATCGAGGGTGATCCAATGCTTCCTGCGGATTCATTCCATAATGGTAAAGATTCGTGAAGAGCAGTGCGTGAAGTTGTGGCCTGTAATGCCCTCCAGAAAGCCCTATCACTCTGAAGGTATCGTCCCCATGATTAACTATCATTGCTGAGAGTGTATGCATGGGTCTCTTACGGGGCTCCAGCTTGTTGGCATGCCCGTCGATAAGGGTAAAGGATGAGGCTCTGGCGTTCAGCGTGATTCCGTATGTAGGCTCGGTGATTCCGGAGCCGAAATGGGAGAACAGCGACTGTATACCAGCCACCGCCATCCCCTCACCGTCAATTACAGCAAAGAATGTTGTGTCACCGTCCCCGCCTGAAGTCCTGCTTAACCCCCCTGCAGCCTGAGATAGTATCCCCTGCGTGAGGAGGTCGGAAGGCTTGATGCTCATAAATCTGGGGTCCGTCACGTACATATCCCTTAATGAGTAGGCCTTAACGTATGCTTCAAGGTAGTTGGAGGCTCTTTCACTGCTTCTTGAAGGTATCTCACCGTTGAGACCCTCCAGAAGCTTCAGGATTTGGAGAGTGGTTATTCCTTGCGTGTTTGGAGGCATCTCATAAACCTCAACATCCCCCCACCTCATTCTGAGAGGACTGTCTTCATACGCTTCGAAGTCTTTGAGATCCTCGTACGTCAGCAACCCTCCCTTCTCCTGCAAGTACTTCGAGAGCTTCACAGCTATGTCCCCTTCGTAGAAATTACGGTGGTCTTCTCTGATCATCCTTAAGGCACGTGCGAGGTTCGGGAACCTGACAATATCTCCAGGCTTAGGTAGCCCGTTGTGGAGGTAGGTGAACCTCGAGCCTTCGTCCCTACTGAGTAGTTCGCTATTCTCAGCGATAGTCCTGACGAGCTCGTGGCTTGCGGGAAAGCCTTCACTGGCCAGCAACACCGCTGGCATGAGGAGTTCCTCCCATTCAAAAGTCCCTAGTTCCTTCCATAGGAGATGCAGGCCCTCAACCTGTCCGGGAACAACAGGTGAGAGGGGGCCTCTCTCAGGCATTTCCTTTAATCCCATCTCCTTTAGCTTAGTGGCGGTTGCGTTACGTGGCGCATAACCGCTTCCATTAATGAATCTGACGTCGCTGTTCGGTAGCCTGACTAAGGCGAAGAAATCCCCTCCTATGCCTCCAAGGTGAGGAACGGTGACCGCGAGGGCGAAACTAATAGCTACGGCGGCGTCTACGGCGTTACCGCCCCTCCTCAAGACCTCAACACCTATCATTGTGGCTAAGGGGTTCTCAGACACCACGACTGAGCTTTTCGAGAAGAACGGGGTTTTAAGCAACTCACATCTACCTCCGTTTATGATTTATGAGCGGGAAGTATTTAACACGTCGGTGGTTTCCTCACATGGAATTCAGTGCTTGATGCAGTACGCACTCGGGGGAAAAAGCGACGCTCAATGCTAAGCCCTTAGGTGCTCATTCCAGCAAAAATGAGGAAACGCAGACGTAGTGGGAGCCTTCGAGTGAAGACTCTCATTCCTTAATCTCAGACGTCAAGCAACCATACCTCAATACCGAAGCATAGAGTTCATCACATCTTTTAATGACGGCGGAGATTCCTCACATACCCTACAGCAACTTGTTAGCGGATTCCACACACATCCTTTCTCTATGAATCTCTTGGCTTGGAGCGCTGCAAGAACAGCGGTAGCTCTCATAGATTCTTCGGAGTAACCTCCTACGTGAGGAGTTAATAGAACTCTACCAGACCTCCCAAACTCCTTTATGAGTGGGTCGTTAGGGCTCATAGGCTCCTCTGGGTACACGTCTAAGAAAACCTTCACGTCCTCCCTCTCCCTGAGCAGACGTATTAAATCCTCGTGCTTAACGACTTTCCCCCTGCCAACGTTCACAAATACAGCTCCCCTACGCAACTTACTTAGGAGGCCGTAATCTATCAGCCCTTTGGTCTCCTCCGTAAGTGGAAGCGTGTTGATAACCACATCCGATAACGCGAAGACGTCTTCAATGCTCACTCTCCTGGCTTGGAAAAGCAGGTCCAGCAACTGCTTCCTGCTTCGTGACCAGTAGTATGCTTTGTGAATACCTAAGCACATGCTTTTCTGGATTATGAGGGAAGCTATTCTGCCCGCACCGATCAACCCCAACGTACGTCCCGTGAGGAGCCCACCCCTCATCCATGAAGGCCATCCCCTACGGAACCAATCACCCGAAACCACGTATTCGTGACCCCTCACGATCCCCTTCAGTAGTGAGATAACGCCTCCTATCACATGCTCAGCTACCGCTTCATCTATGGCCTCTG
>JAGHCP010000103.1 GCA_021160415.1 Desulfurococcales archaeon | reverse complement strand
CGGAGAGAGACCTCCTTTACGCGTTAGCTGACTGCGAGAAGTGTGACGTAATGCAGGTCTGGATGTACATGACTGAAAACCCCGTGACGGTGAAGCCCTCCACACCCATCACAGAGGCTATAGACACTATGAGGGAGGCAGGTGTGAGGCACTTACCCGTAGTTGACAGTGAAGGTAAGCCCTTAGGGATGCTATCCATGAGGGACGTTGTTGAGGCCCTAATGCTTGTAATCGGTGCCCTTGCTCGTGGGGCTTAACTCCTCTTTTTCCCCTCACCCCCCACAGCCTTTTCATTGAGGTGTTTAGCTGGATTAAATTAACCTTTTCACGCAGGCTTCTAGGGGGAGCGGAAACTATTTTTACCTTGATTAAGTTCTCTCTAAATAGGCTGGTTGCAAGCAATGAGCGACTCCGGAAAGAGCTACAGGCCCAAGCTTCTGGGGATGCCCGAGCTTGACGACGTGGTAGGGGAAATACCCCCTAATTACATGGTCTTGATTGAGGGCAAGCCTGGGGCCGGCAAGACCTCTCTAGCTCTACACACCGTCTGCAGAAACGTGAGGGATAAGGGCTCGAAAGCACTTTACATCACCTTCAATGAGAGTAAGGAGAAGCTACTGGACATATCGGAGCGGATAGGTTGCGACTTAAGGAAGGAGATCGAGGCCTCCAACGTTAAGATCATTGAGTTCCCGACAATAGCTGATGAATACATAGTTGAGTCGATAACGCAGGAGATAGTGAAGCACATACAGGAGGGGTACGACCTCGTAGTGATAGATAGCGTGACCCCCGCGACCAGGGTTCTGGACACCTACTCCAAGAAGAGGTCATGGCTCCACACAGTTCTGTATAAGGCCGGCTCTGTCAAATACGCCACCCTACTGATGATATGCGATAACCTGCTTGAGAACGACGCGGAGGTGTCTCTCCTGGAGTACCTGGCTGACGTGGTGATAAAGCTTGACTATAAGCCTGACGCGCTGTTTCCGCGCAAGCTCCACGTCCTGAAATTCAGGGGTAGGAAGGTCATGGCTACCCCCATCTATTTCTGCATCTTGCCGAGGGGGATACACGCCGTTAACAGGGTGAGGAGGCAGGACGCTGAGAAATTGATGGCTAGGAGGAAGGAGGTTAGGGTGAATGAGGATCCCGCTAGGAGAATTCTTGGCTCGGTGATTCGCCCCGGCACCCAGATCTCCTTAATCGTGAAGTACCCAGCAATGAGTCCAGGGTATCTATACCATTACCTCCTCCTTAAGTTAGGGGCTGAAGCCCTTAAGAAAGGGCTGAAGATGTCTATCCTTAAGTACGGGGTCGGGTCGGATTACGAAGTCCCTGAAGAGCCTCTTCTGAGGAGAGCTTTGCGGGACAAGCTAATACCTGTCCACGTTGACGTTAGTGTGGGGAGGATCCCTCACGACATCATCAATAAGGTTCCCTACCCTAATGAGCTTGACCTCCTCGTCGTTGACGGTTACGAAAAATTGATGGAGATCTACGGGAGGGGAGAGGTGAATAAGCTAATAGCTGCGTACCACACGGCGGACTCCATGTCTGGGATAACAACGGTGAGGATTTTCCGCACACCACCCTCACACCCCCACCCGCCTACCTCGATGATTACTTTAAGCGACATCGTCATCGAGGCCTCACTGAATGAGGAGGCTAAATGCACTAACCTAACAGTCATTAAAGGGCCTCACATAGTGCACCCGGAAACGGTGCTGGACACGGAGCTCAAGCCCTTCGTCGAGAAGCTCAGGCAAGCCATTAGGAGATCCATCCCTGAGACAAGCAGGGTTATGTGACGTCAAAAACGGTGTTGTTGCGGGAGGGTTCCGTTAAGCCTCACACAGGCATATTCCCATGCTTCTTTGGAGGCGTCCTTATGCGGACCTCCCTCTTAGTAAGAAGGGTTTCCAACGCCTTGACCAGGACCGGACGTGTCTGGGAGGGCTCTATCACTGTGTCCACGTAGCCCCTAGACGCTGCTACGTAGGGGTTAGCTATCCTTTCCTTATACTCCTTAACGAGCTTATCCAGGAGCTCCTTCCTCTCCTCATCGCTTTTCGCAGCGGCGAGCTCCTTCCTCCATATGATCTCCGCAGCGCCTTTAGGACCCATCACAGCTATTTCGGCCGTCGGCCATGCGGCCACGAAGTCCGCTCCTAAGTGCCTTGAACCCATAGCTATGTATGAACCCCCGTAGGCCTTCCTAGTTATGACCGTGAGCTTAGGCACTGTTGCCTCGGCGTAAGCGTAAATTATTTTGGCTCCATGCCTTATTATGCCGTTATGCTCCTGGTAGGTGCCGGGAATGAATCCAGGGACATCCATGAAGGTCACTATCGGTATGTTGAAGGCATCTAAGAATCTTACGAACCTAGATATCTTGTCTGAGGCGTTTATGTCTAGAGCGCCTGATAGGTAGTTGGGCTGATTCGCTACGACACCGACGACCCAACCATTAAGCCTTGCGAAGCCGACGACTGCGTTCCTCGCGTAGTCCTTATGCACCTCCAGGAAGGTTCCTGAGTCAACGACCCTGTTAATTACTTCCTTCATGTCGTAAGGCTTCTGAGGATCCTCAGGCACTAACTGGTTGAGGGTTGCGTCCTCCCTATCCGGACTATCCCCAACCGACACCCTCGGAGGTTGCTCCATGTTATTGGATGGTAGGTAGGAGAGGAGCTTCTTTATGAGGCCCACCGCTTCCTTATCGTCTTTCGCGACGAAGTGGGCCACGCCTGACTTGCTCGCGTGAACTACGGCTCCCCCGAGGCCGTGCTCATCCACCTCCTCACCCACGGCCGCCTTAACCACCCTCGGCCCGGTGATGAACATGAAGGAAGTTCCTTCAACCATGATTATGAAGTCCATGAGCGCAGGTGAGTACACGGCCCCTCCAGCGCAGGGTCCCATGATGGCGGCTATCTGGGGTATCACTCCTGAAGCATGCACGTTCATGTAGAAGACATCGCCGTATCCCTTCAGGGAGTCAACCCCTTCCTGAATCCTAGCGCCCCCCGAGTCATTCATGAAGACAACCGGTGCGCCGACGGAGAGGGCTAGCTGCGTTGCTTTAACGATCTTGGCGGCGTGCATCTCACCTAAGGAGCCGCCCATAAACGTGAAGTCCTGGGCTATCCCCACTACATTCCTGCCGCCCACCTTACCGAAGGACGTCACGACGCCGTCCCCGAACGCCTTCTTCTTATCCATCCCGAACTCGGTCGCTCTGTGAGTTACGAGCATGTCGAGCTCCACGTAGGACCCGCCGTCGAAGAGGAGCTCCAGCCTCTCCCTAGCTGTGAGCTTCCCCCTACTGTGCTGCTTCTCGATAGCCTTCAAACCCCCTCCAAGCCTAGCTTCCTCAATCATTTCCCTCAACTTCGATATCTCCGGCCTGACGCTTTCCCCCAAAGCGAACCCCGAGGTACACTTAAACGGCTTCACTAAATAAGTTTCCAACCCTATTTACTGGGGTGAGGGAGTTGGACATTAGGAAGGCGGTGCTGTGG
>JAGHCP010000048.1 GCA_021160415.1 Desulfurococcales archaeon | reverse complement strand
GAATATATTCTAGTTATAGAGTAAGAGTCCTAAACAAAAAATTTATTTTAACAAACAGATAGATTTCTGGTGTGGTAACACCATGAGTCGCAGGGTTAGAAAAGCATTATCAAAAGCCGCATCCGCAACTATAATAGTAATTATAATCATAGCGATTGCAGCGGGCGTTGGATGGTGGGCAATGAATCAGCAGCAACCTTCACCCACCACGACCGCGCCATCCACAACTTCCGCGCCTCAGACTACGACTTCAGCGCCTCAAACGACTACGCAAGAAACCAAGCCTAAGATATCGGTGATTAAGATAGGTTTAATTGAACCATTAACCGGTTCGCATGCTGTCTTCGGCATCGAAGCCAAGGAAGCAGCGCAGTTGGCCATCAACATAATTAACAACGAGTTAGGCGGGATTAAGTCCTTGGGCGGTGCGAAGCTGGAGCTAGTTGTGCAGGACTCCGGTGAGTCGCCTGACGCAGCAAGGCTAGCTGCCGAAAAGCTCATCTCGCAGTACCACCCCACCATAGTTGTGGGGGCCTACATCAGCAGGTTAACGGCCGCGGTTGCAGAGGTAACTGAGCGTACCCACACCGTCCTCTTCATGGACGGTCTAGTGGATGACCTGACCCAGCATGGCTGGAAGTACGTCTTCAGGGCGGCGCCTAAGGCCAGCGCCCACGGTAAGTCAGCTGCTGACTTCATCTTAGACATGGCCAAGAAGAAGGGCCTCAAGGTTAAGACAGCTGTGGTTCTTAACGAGGACTCAGTATTCGGGACTTACGTCGGCGACGGTGCTAAGCTCGAGTTAATTAAGAATGGTGTGAAGGTGCTTGACCACATCACGTATCCATACGACATCTCTGACGTCAGCTCACTGATTAATAAGATAAAGGCGGACAACCCAGACGTCGTTATATCAGTGCCGTACTTCCATGACGCCGTGCTCATCGCGAAAGCGATCAAGTCAGAAGGAATTCATCTGATGTTCATAGCTGGCGCTGGTGGTTGTGGCTACACTGACCCAGACTCAATTAAGGCTGCTGGCGACGCCGTGCTCTATTACACGCAGACCTACAGCTTCAACCCATACAGGCAGACTGAGTGGGGTAAGAAAGTAGTAGCCATGTTTAAGGAGAAATACGGTAAGATACCGACTGAGGCCGGAGGCATCATCCTGTACACTATGTTCACGATCTACGAAGGCCTGGAGAAGGCTGGGCAAATGTTCCCGAACGACCCTCTGAATCCAGACAACTTAAGGAAGGCGTTCCTGTCCTTAGACCTAACTGACAGCAACAGCATCGCGGCACAGCTGTACCCGACTGGGCACATTAAGTTCCTACCAAACGGTGACAACGAGTACGCAGGCACGGCCATCCTGCAGGTACAGGAAGTTGATGGCACCTTAACTCCAGTGCTGGTGTGGCCAGAGCCGCAGCCTGGAGTTGAGCCAGTGTTCCCAAGACCCGACTACTCAGCTGGCGGATAACATTTTTCAATGAAAATTTTATTTCGTGAAAACCGTATTTTTTACACTTTTTAATTGGGGGGTTAATTAAAAATCAACTAAAGCTTTTAAGGGTGCCCTTAACTAACAAAGAGGAACTAGCACAGTGAAGGTGATCGTATGATTGACCCTTCCCTTGTCGCCAATAACGTGATTGATGGGGTCCTCATGGGGTTGCTATATTCCTTGGTGGCTTTAGGGCTAGCACTGGTTTTCGGAGTGATGGACATAATTAACTTTGCCCACGGAGACTTTGTGATGATTGCTGCCTACTTATCGTGGTTGTTGGCAATGGCCTTCTGGCTGGACCCCTCCATAATAGCCGTAATAACAGTCCCTGTGTTTTTCCTGATAGGTGTTGCAGTTTATAAACTGGTGATTGAACCCATACTTGGTGCCGAGCCTCTCATCCAAATAGCTGTAACCGTTGGGCTTGGGTATGTGTTCCAGAACGTTGCGTTAGGAATATGGAAAGCTGAGCCTAAGTCATTTCCTAACCCATGGTTCAACTTCAGTATAGATCTAGGTCCTGTAACGCTCACAGTAGCGAAGTTAATGGCTGCAGCGATTTCGCTGATTTCCCTGTATCTAGTCCACTACCTTCTCACAAACACTAAATTCGGATTGGCAATTAGAGCAACCTCAGCGAACAGAGAGGTAGCCCCTCTAATGGGTATCAACGTGAGGAAGGTTTACGCAATAACTTTCGGGCTCGGGATAGCTTTGACAGCGTTAGGTGCGTCTCTCTACATGTCTTGGGGACAGACAAATCCCTACCTAGGTCAGTCCTTCAGCCTCCTGTCATGGGTAATTGTGGCTATGGGAGGCTTAGGAGGTGTGGTCGGTGTGCTGTACTCGGGTTTAATAGTAGGTATACTGGAGGCTCTAGGAACCACGTTCTTCACAGCCAGCGCAAGGCTAGCAGTTGTTTACATAGCGTTCTTCCTGCTGCTGTGGTTCAGGCCTAGAGGACTTTTCGCTAGGAGGTGAGAATGAATGGGATGGGGTGAATGGATAAGCGAATCCAAGAGGTACATAATAGGTACCCTCGTTTTGGGAGGTTTACTCGCCTTAGTGCCCTTTGCTATTAACTTCGACATGTACTACCTCCTTATACTCTCCACTGCCTTGCTGTATGGGGTGTACGTAGTTGCTTGGAACATAATAGGTGGATATGCTGGCCAACTTGATCTAGCGGCCTTCGCATATATAGGCTTGGGAGGGATAGTGGCGGCAGAACTATTCACTATTTACGGAGTGACTCCATGGGTAGGCATGTTTGTGGGGGCAGGGGTAGCTATGATACTCGCAGCGGCCATAGGGTACCCAACATTCAGGTTCGGGATTAAGGACGTGTGGTATGCCCTAATGTCTGCGGCACTGGTAGTGATACTGAACAACATATTTCACCTGCCAGAGTTACTTGGGTCACTCGATCACTACCTGCCATCAAAGTATGGCTGGATGTACCTGAGGTTCCCGACTTACGAGAACCTTTACTGGTTTGTCACAGTAACCCTTGTCGTTGCCATGCTCATAAACCTCAAAATAAGTCACTCCAAGACAGGGTACTACCTGAGGGCTATAAGGGAAGATGAACTTGCTGCTGAAGCGCTAGGTATTGACGTGAGGAAGTACAAGCTCTTAGCATTAATGATGTATGCAGGGATACTGGGCTTCATGGGGTACGTATCAATAGTGATTCAGGGAACGTACTCTTACCACACCTTTGACAGTCCAAACTCCATAACGATTGCTATAATGGGTATAATCGGAGGATTGGGATCGATAGCAGGCGCGTTCACCTCTGCCGTAACTCTGAAGATAATAGGGGAATACCTTAGGTCGACACTAGGGGCATCGATACCGGGCATCCACTTACTGATATACGGATTGTTGCTAATAATCGTAGGTATATTCAAACCCGACGGATTAGCCGGTGTTTGGGTCTCTCTCAAGAAAAAATTCGTGAAGAAGAACGTCAGAGGTGAGAAGAAATGAGCTCAGGCAAAGCCGTGCTTGAAGTTAACGGTGTTGTTAAGAGGTTCGGTGGAATCATAGCTGTCAATAAGGTGTCCTTCAAGGTATATGAGGGGGAGATACTTGGACTGATAGGCCCGAACGGAGCTGGTAAGACAACGCTCTTCAACTGCATAACGGGCGTGTATACTCCGGAGGAAGGGCATGTGGTTTTCCTCGGTCAGGAGATAACTGGGTTGCAGCCCCACATAATTGCGCAGAAAGGCATTTTGAGGACCTGGCAGAAAGTAAGGCCCTTCAAGAAGATGACCGTGCTGGACACGGTTACTGTAGGTGCCTTACTAAGGATAAAGAGCGTCCGTAAGGCTAGGGAGAAGGCCGCCGAGATACTCCGCTTCATAGGGATGCCTGAGGAGAAGTTTGATGTCCTTGGTAGGGAAATAACGTTAATCGAGCATAAACTCGTTGACTTAGCTAGGGCTTTAGCGACGGGTCCGAAGCTACTACTGCTGGATGAGGTTGCCGCCGGGCTAAGGCCGCATGAGATGGAGGAATTAGCTAACGTGCTTAGGAAGATAAATAAGGAGAAAGGCCTAACTATGATCGTAGTAGAGCACGTGATGAGGTTCGTGATGGGTTTGAGCAACAGGTTGATAGTGATGCATGAGGGGCAGAAGATCGCTGAGGGTAAGCCTGAGGAAATCGCTAATGACCCGAGAGTAATTGAAGCTTACTTAGGAACTAAACCCTTGTGAGGAGGTGGTTGCAATGGCCGAAACCATGCTTGAGCTGAAAAATGTTGAGGCAGGTTACGGGGAATTCAGGGTTCTCCACGGTATTAACTTAAGGGTAGATAAGGGAGAAATCGTTGCGTTGGTAGGCCCCAATGGCGCCGGGAAGACCACAACCCTAAGAACGATTCTCCGGATGACAACGCTTTACAATGGCGAAATAAGGTTTAAAGGGAAGGACATACGTCACCTACCTACACACAAAATCGTTGAGGAAGGAGTGACCATGGTTCCCGAAGGTAGAGGTATATTCAACCCGCTGACGGTGTATGAAAACTTAGTGGCGGGTGCCTATACGAAGAAGGCTCAGGAGAAAATGGACGACACCTTGGAGTTCGTGTTCTCCCTCTTCCCGAGGCTTAAGGAGAGAAGGAACCAGATAGCAGGCACCCTCTCAGGCGGTGAAGCGCAGATGCTTGCCATCGCAAGGGCAATCATGTCAAGACCTGAGGTTCTGATGTTCGACGAGCCTTCTCTAGGGTTAGCACCTAAGATAGTGTTGGAGGTGTTCGACACTGTCGTCAAGCTAAGGGATGAGGCCAACATGACGATCCTGATCGTGGAGCAGCACGTGAAGAACTCCTTGGAGATTGCCGACAGGGCCTACGTGATGGAGATGGGGCAGATAGTTCTCGAAGGTGAAGGCAAGGCCTTACTGAACGATGAAAGGCTGAAGAAAGCCTACCTAATAATTTAATCCAAACCTCCAAGTTTTGCTGACTCAAGCTCCAAGAGTCTCTTAACCTCAGCGTCATACCTACTCAACTCCACCCTACTCCCAATCACCACAACCTCGTATTTCCTGGCGTTAATGCCTAGAAGGGAATGTATCGCTTTCCGCGTTGAGATCGCAAGGTTCATCCTTAAAGCCTCCTTAAGTCTGAAGAAGCCTATATCAGTCGATTCCTCATTCATCCTGACGGAACCCTCGAAATCATCAACTAAGAAATCAATGATCACGTAGTGATACTTCACTGACTCCCCTTGAGTTCCGATGTACTCCGTGACGGCATAGGGCCTTAACTTAAGTGCCTTAAGCCCTGTCTCCTCCAGCAGTTCCCGCCTCACCGCCTCCTCCAGGAACTCACCCTCCTCAACGTGACCCCCCGGAATAGCCCAAAACCCCGCAGAAGGGTTGAACCTCCTCTTAACTAGTAGGATCTCATCATTCCTAAGGACTATCGCCCCGACCGCAACTTCAGGCCGCATCAGGAATCCCGACTAATGAGGAATACTGAAGGAGAAAATATATCATACCCACCCAATCCTTACCTGACCAAACAGGTTAATGGTTAACACGATATTCAAGCTAAGCCCTTAATTAAACCTAAGCAGACCTTGATGTAGGGAAAGACCGTTGACAAGTAAATCGAAGCCCTGGCTCCAATGCTCAAGATGCGGGCACATTGTGAGTGAGGTAATGCCGTCTATATCCTGCCCGAAGTGCGGCGGGTTCCTCATTCCCAAGATAAGCGGCTTCGCACAGCCTATATCCAAGGAAGGTGTTTGGGGGTGGTCCCCCTTACTCTTCTCAGGAGATATCACCACGAAGATTTCTTTAGGTGAGGGGTGGACGCCGATCATTAAGGCCTCAAGAATTGCTAGGAGCGCTAACGTCGGGAAGCTCTTCCTGAAGGTTGAGTCAAGGAACCCTACAGGCACGTTCATAGACAGGGGATCCGCGACGCTTGTTTCCGCAGCTAAACACATGCGTGCCAGAATGGTCGTATCCCCATCAATGGGGGACATGGGTGTGTCCCTAAGTAGCTACTGCAGGAGAGCAGGCATTAAGTGTAAGGTTTTCGTGCCTGAGAATGCACTTCCTATAAAGGTGGCGAAGACCTTAATCCTTGCCGACGATGTGGTGTTGACGCTGAACTATGAGGAAGCACTGAATAAAGCATCCAAATACGTGGGGCAGGAGGGAGTTATGGTTGCACTCCCCACGAATCCGTACTTAATCGACGGGTATCGAACGCTGGCGTATGAGCTCCTCCACGAACTCCCCGCATTAAAGGGTAGCGAAACCACTATAATTGTGCCCGTTGGTAACGGAGCCCTCCTGACCGCGATGTGGTCAGCGCTTAAGGATCTCGGGATTAACGCACGATTCATAGGTGTTAAAGGGTGTGTTAAATCACCCACGATAGTCGACATATATGTTGAGTCACCTGCCTTCAAGGACTTTATAGATGAAATAATTAGTGAGTCTGGAGGCGAGTTAGTAAATGTATGCGAAGAAGAAGCTTTGGAGGCCTCACTTCAGCTATCACATCTGGAGGGATTCATGACAGGTCCTGTGGGCGCTTCCCCCATAGCCGCGCTTAACACGCTGAACCTCAACCCGAAGCAGAACGTGTTAGCTATCGTAAGCGGAGACGCTCCGCCGGACGCAGTAGCTGTTTACAGCATGCTGTCAATCACTGGGTATAGGGCAGGAACTTCTCCGTCGAGTTTAGGTAAAACGAAGGCTGCAATACTTGAGGTTCTATCATTGAAAGGACCCATGCACCCTTACGCCATATGGAAAACATTGTCCGAGGAGAGAGGCTTTAAGATTAGCTTGCGCGCTGTTTACCAGCATGTCGATGAACTCCACAGCTTAGGGTATGTTTCTCAGGTTCATGCACCCTCGAAGCGTGGAAGGAAGCTCTACTCCCTAACATCGAAGGCTTTGGACCTCCTGAAGCACTGAGACCGATATTGAAGCAAATATTGAAGTTAACCCCTAAATCAAGAACGTAAACTATTGAGGGGTGATCACGTGAAGTTTGACATCATAAAGGCGGCTCTCTACACGGCGGTTGTTTACGTCGCTACCGTCGTGGTTCAGGTGTCAACACCCGCGACAGGAGGGTACTTCAACCTTGGCGAAACAGCTATCTACGTCGCGGCCGTCCTGACGAACCCTCTAACAGCAGCAGTCGCTGGCGGAGTTGGTTCAGCCCTCGCGGACCTAACCACGGGTTACAGCTATTACTCGCCGGGCACGCTCATCATTAAGTTCATCGAGGGGTTCACTGTTGCTTACTTGATAAGTAGGTTAAAGGGTTGGAGCCTCGCCAGAAGTAAGGTAGCGTCAGTAATAACCGGGATAGCTGTGGGGGCAGTAATTGCCTTCATTGGTTACACCCAGCTGTCGGGGAAAGCAACCGTTTCATCAGCACCCATACAGGTGTTAGGCCTTAAAATAAGCTCTGTGGGCTTCAACACCTACCTTCCAGGAGCTTTCTGGCTAACCATTGGAGCAATCGTAGCGGCATTGCTTATTTACGCAGCTCTCGCTAAGGGAGGAAGGAACATTCATATTGCCCTCTCAATAATCATTGGAGGGTCGCTCATGGTGCTTGGATACTTCCTCTACGAGTACTTCTTTGTGAACCCTGTGGTGCTCAAGTCCCCACCAATACAGGCAGCTACGGAGATACCAGTAAATTACGGCCAGGTATTCGTCGGCCTAGCTGTAGCTTCACCAATAGCGGCTTTCGTCAGAGAGGCTGTCGGTAGTGAAGCTAAAGATACGGGGAGTTAAGGTACAGCTTCAGGGGCGGGAGATAATCAAGCACGCGACCCTGGAATTGAGTGAGGGTGAAGCAGTAGTAGTAGCCGGGCCCTCCGGATCGGGAAAAACAACTTTTTTGAGGGTGATCTCAGGGGCGATCCCGAACATATTCGGAGGGTTTGTCAAGGGATTAATACACCCTGACTTAGAAACTAGAGTGAAGGCTATAGGTTACCTCCCACAGGAGCCATGGTTCGGGATCGCCACACCGTACGTCTGGTCCGAGATTGCGTCGTTCAGCAATTGCATCACTGATAAGGAAATAGAGGCCCATTTAACCCAGTATGGACTCCAACCCTTAAAGGACAGATCAACATACACCTTAAGTGCGGGGGAGACGCAGAGGCTTGCGATCGCGGCAGCAGAAGCCTCGGGTAAGGAACTACTCCTGCTCGACGAGCCAACGTCCCACCTTGACTTGGAGAATTCGTTGAGGGTTAAGGACGCAGTGAAATCACTACTTAAAGAAGGAAGGTCAGCCCTCATAATTGACCACAACCCATCTTTTTGGGATGGTCTGGCTTCTGAGATTTACGCTTTAGTGGGTGGCGAGCTCCGCGCATATACCCCCGAAATCTACGCGGAGCCTGAGGAAAGGCTGGAAGTGCTTGAACCGCCAAACCCTAAGGGTGGGGCGGTGCTTGAAGTGAGGATAGCCAGCTTCAGGCATCCGGGTTCAGAGAAGGAAGTCCTCAGGAACGTGTCCTTCACAGTTGAGGAGGGCGGGGTAACTGTAGTTATCGGGCCCTCAGGGATCGGGAAGTCAACCCTCCTTAAGGTCATCGTTTCCGCTGTAAGATACGGCAGAACCTTCGTTAAAGCCTCAGGGAAGATTCTCTACATCCCCGATAACCCTCTGCTCTACTTCACAGCTCCCACACTCCTTAAGGAAGTGGGGAGCAACGGCTTCGACCTCCTTAAGAGATTCGGTCTTGAGAAAGCAGCATCCACCCCTATAGGGAGGTTAAGCTCAGGCGAGAGAAGAAGGGGAGCTATAGCCTCAGCTTTAGGGAGGGGTGCTTCAGTCGTATTAATGGATGAACCAACTATCGGGCTCGACCCCCTAAACAAGGTTGAAGTGTTAGAAGCTATTAGGGAGGCCGCGGAGCTAGGTACAGGTTTCCTAATAGCTACACATGACCCGGACGTGCTTAGAATAGCTAACGAGGTGATAAGGCTCTGAACATTGGTAAACTCGTAGGGAATCTGCTCTCAGCAGCGGCTGAGCTCATATATAGGTCCGTATTCATAGGGGGCGACAAGGAAGTTAAGCACACACCAATACTTCTCCACGCGCTTTACGCCGTGCTCGTAATTGCCGTTGCCCGGGAAGGGTTACTAGGGGTGCTAATAGCTTTGGCTCTGCTCGGCGTTCAGTCCTTCACGCAGGGAATGCTTGAGGGGCTTGCCTACGCATTCATTCTGGCCTTAATACCCGCCGCATGGAACTTCCTGACAACGCTTCCCTTCACAGGCTCCCTTACAGTTTCCGCAGTCATTGCCTTAAGGGTGCTTGCGGTTGCTGCTTCCCTAACAACCATGCTTCAGAGGTTCAACCCTATGGAGCTCGCGTACCTGGCGCGTAAGGCAGGACTGAGTGAGTTAGGTCTTTACCCACCCCTCCTGTGGAAAGTCACCCCACACATAATGCGGGACGCGGAAGCAGCTCTAGGAATAACTTCACTCAAAGATGAGAAGTTATGGAAAGGGCTTGCAGTCACGTTCGTCGCCATAGACGAGTACAGTAAGTTCTACGGGGAAGGACTTAATT
>JAGHCP010000037.1 GCA_021160415.1 Desulfurococcales archaeon | reverse complement strand
GCTGATATACCCAGTGATAGCGGTTAATGACTCCTTAACCAAATACCTATTCGACAACCGATATGGGACAGGCCAATCCACAATAGATGGCCTGCTGAGGGCTACGAACATACTCATAGCTGGTAAGAAATTCGTAGTTGCTGGATATGGTTGGGTAGGTAGAGGAATAGCTTTGAGGGCAAGAGGTATGGGCGCGCACGTAATAGTCACTGAGATTGACCCAGTTAGGGCTTTGGAGGCCGCGATGGATGGGTTCGAGGTTATGCCTATGGATGAAGCTGCTAAGGTAGGTGATGTCTTCGTGACAGCTACCGGGGATATACATGTCATCGATGAAAAGCACTTCAGCGTTATGAAGGACGGCGCCATTTTAGCAAATGCCGGACACTTCAACGTTGAGGTTAATGTTGAAGCCTTGGAGAGAATGTCAGTCAGTAAAAATGAAATCAGGAGGAACCTCACGGAATATTCACTCCCGGACGGCAGGAAGCTCTACCTCGTCGGCGAGGGGAGGCTGGTGAATCTTGTTGCCGCTGAGGGCCACCCGAGCGAAGTTATGGATATGAGCTTCTCTAACCAAGCCTTAGCGGTGAACTACATAATTAAGAATAGAGGATCGCTTAAGAGTAAAGTGCACACACTGCCTAGGGAAATTGATGAGGAAATAGCTAGTAGGAAGCTTGCAGCCATGGGGTACAGCATAGACAAGTTAACTGAGGAGCAGAGGAAGTATTTAAGCAGTTGGGAGCTTGGGACCTAACCCTACTCCTGCATAGTGGCTTGGCACTGCTTGAAGCACTCGCTGAAGCACAGCGTGTACTCCTCACCCCTTTTAGGAAGGCATTCCTCCGAACACCTTTCCTCGCATTTAAGGAGAACTGACTTAACGATCCGCAACTCCCTAAACACACCCGTGAGGATGGTTTTGAGTCACGGATATAAACTTTAGGTTATATGAGGATAACGGGTTGATGCTGAGTTGAGTGACGAGGGAGGGGATATAAAAAAGGATTTGCTTATTGGCGACTTAAACCACATATGGTTCGAGTACGACTCTCAGAACGACATCCTCTACATAAACTTCGGGTACGACCTTGAGGACGCCGATGAATCATTCCTTACCGAGAATGACGTCGTTATTAGGATAAAGGATGGTAAAGTGGTTTCATTAACGGTCTTTGACTTCAGTAAGAAGGTTGGTCTTGAGTTCTGAAGTTTGTTTGAGGTGCGGTGCTGCTTAATGCTGCTTGTTTACTACGGGAAGGGCAAGGGGAAAACGACAGCGGCGATCGGCACGGCGATTAGGGCTTTAGGGAGGGGTTGGAGGGTCTTAATAGCTCAATTCATGAAGGTTTGGGAAACTGGGGAAAGGAATTTCGTCAAGGAGTTGGTTAAGCGTTGCGATCAACTTAAGGGGAGGGTTGTGTGGATTAATTTCGGGACTAAGGAATTCATTAATCCGAACGATCTGGGAGGAGAGGTCTTCTCTATGAATGTGGCTTACGCTTACGGCTTCCTTAAATATGTCCTTCCTGAACTGCTCAGGGATTTCAGACCTGATTTAGTCGTGCTTGATGAGCTAGGGGTGGCTGTTCACCTGAACGTTGTTGATGAAAGCACCGCTATCTCCTCGGCCAGACGTTTCTCTGGAAGCACTAAACCCCCTCACGCAATAATTACGGGTAGATATGTCCCTAGGCCTCTACGTGAAGTTGCTGATTTAGTTACTAAGGTTGATGAAGAGAAGCACTACTTTAGGGTTGTGGGTGAGGCGTTAGAGGGTCTTGACCTGTGATTGAATCCTTAAGGTATGTTAAGGAAAAGCATTAGGTTATGGCTTACCATTATTTGAACCGCTATCAGCGAAACCACACTCATAAGCTTTATGAGTATGTTAATTGAAGGTCCTGAAGCATCCTTCAGCGGGTCTCCAACGGTATCGCCTATCACAGTTGCTTTATGTGTTTCGCTGCCCTTGCCACCGTAGTGCCCTTCCTCAACGTATTTCTTGGCGTTATCCCAAGTGTTGCCTACGTTGCCTTGGAAAAGGCCTAGCATTAGGCCTGTCACTGTCGCTGAAACTAATGCTCCCGCTAAACCGTAGGGTCCTAGAATGAACCCTATTATGAGCGGGACAGTTATGGCTAGGATCCCTGGCGCGAGTAATCTCCTTATTGCATACGTGGTAACTATTGAAACTGCCTTGTCGTAGTCGGGCCTCTCCCTGAACTCAAGAATTCCGGGCTTTTCTCTGAATTGCCTCCTGATTTCCTCTATTAATACGAATGCAGCGTCGCTTACGGCTAGGATGACGATCGTCGTGAAGACGGCGGGTAAGGCCATCCCTATGAGTGAACCGCTGATTACCTTGGCGTCGAGGAGGCTCAGGAGCCCCCTCACTTTTTCTAAACTGCAGCCTGTTACGTCAAGTATGGTGCTTGAGTACGCGGCTATGTAAGCTAGAGCCGTGAGTGCGGCGGAACCTATTGCAAACCCCTTACACACGGACTTCATAGTATTCCCGGCAGAGTCCAGCCTGTCCGTTATTTTCCTGACTTCCTCCCCCAGGCCTGCCTGCTCAGCTATACCAGCAGCGTTATCAGTTATGGGTCCGTACGCATCCGCACTAATCACAATCCCGGCTAGGGAGAGCATTCCCACAGCAGCTAAGGCGACGCCGTATATCCCGAACCAGAAGCCGTATGGGGCTAGGATGAGGTAAGCAATTAGCTCGGCTGTCGCTATCCCGACCCCGGGTATAAGGACGCTTAGAAAACCGTATGCCATCCCAGTAAGGATTGTGAGTGCTGGGCCAGTTTGCGACATGTAAGCAACTCTCCTAACGGGCTTTCTAGAAGGGTTAGTGAAGTAATCACTAGTTAATCCTACAACGATTCCAGCAAATAACCCGAACACAACAACCACGAATATGCGGAGCCCTGCATCCCCCCCAAGTAAATAGGTGCTTATTGGGTAGGTTAGGGCCGCTATAAGCACAGCACCCACAACTGTGGAAAGGGTTAAAGGCCTTGAGGGATCGCCATTCTCCCCTACCCTAATGAGGAATGATGTTATTATGGAAGACACTATCCCTGCTGACGCTACCGCTAGTGGGAGAAGCGCCCACTTCCCCCATTGAACACCTGTGAAGTTAATAAGTGCTGTCGCTGCTATAACCATCGTCGATATTATTGAGCCGGCGTAGGATTCGAATAGGTCAGCACCCATACCTGCCACATCACCTACGTTATCCCCGACGTTATCAGCTATGACCCCGGGGTTACGTGGATCGTCCTCAGGAATCCCTTCCTCAACCTTCCCCACCAGGTCCGCACCTATGTCCGCCGCTTTAGTGTATATACCGCCCCCAACCCTTGCGAAGAGCGCAACAGTTGATGCCCCGAAGCTGTACCCAATAATGGATTTCACTGCGTTCGGTGTGAATCCGTAAATAAGGAGTTGAAGTCCTATAAGCAATGTACCTACACCGACAACCATCATTCCAAGAACCATTCCTCCACTGAAGGCCACTCTTAACGCCTTCCCTACACCTGATCTACTAGCCGCGTAGGTGGTCCTCACATTCGCGTTCACGGCTATCCACATCCCGACGTAACCTGCAGCCACGGAGGACAGCGCTCCGAGAACGTAGCTGAGCGCCATCAGCGGGTTCAGGAATGCAAGTAAGGCGGTTATTATGAGTGCGACCGACAGGATGACTGTGTACTGCTTCTTCAAGTATGCCTTGGCACCATTCCTTATGTAGTCATGTATCTCAACCATCCTTCCAGAACCCTTCGGTTGCTTAAGGACGTACCATACTAGAATGAACGCGTAGATAATGCCTAGAGAGCCTGAAATCAGCACAAGTAGTTCAGCACCCAAGAGATTAACCCATAATTATTGGACTCGTCGTAACAATATTTACTTTACGTCGTGTCGTCTTCCACTTAACTCCTCACGCCCTGAGGTTTGGACCATTAGACATCAATAAACACCTTTTAAGTGAGGGAAAGGTTTTAATGTGTAGCACTGTTTAAGTGATGAGCACTGGAGGGTGAAGGACCGTAAATGCTATTCATGAGCCTGGTAAGCTTTGCCGTTGCGGTAGGTGCGTGAGGAATGGCTTCGGGGAGTACCACTATCTACTCCGGTTGGGGATGGGATGAGGTAATATCAACTGCCGTTCTTGCTACTGTCCTTCTAAGGAAGGGCTATAGAGTGTATATAGAGTTCCCTCAACCATCGGAGAAAAAGGGCCTGCTGATAAGCAGGTCGTACGCGGTTGGAATAACACATAAGGACGGCGCTGTAATCAGTGACTCAACTGCGATTGACTACATACCTGAGAAGAAGTTGGGGATAGTAATACGATATGATGGGGAAGGCAAGGGGGATGTGGTTATGAGGTTCTCTAACGTCGCCTCATTGACTGAGAGCATGTTGGAGTACGTTCAGACTCTAAACGAAGAGATTAAGCTGCCTGAGCAACTCCTTAAGGACTTGGAGCTGATGAATAGGGGAGGCGGGGAGAAACTATCAAAAGTTGGTAGAACACTTCTCAAAGCACTGAAGATGAATTACTCCTCGAAGGATTTCCGTAAGGTTATGTATTCCTTCGCTCTTGACGTGATTAAGTCGAGAAGCTTGAGGATCCCTGAGGAGATAGCTAGGGAGGCAGAGAAGTACGATGAGGCCGTTGGTCTAGCTGAGAAGATCATTGAGGAGAAGCAGTTCATCCCTTACGGGAAGCTTAAGGTTATCGTGATCTCCAGCAAGTTCAGTAGGGATTTCATAAGAAACAACTACGGCCTGTTCAAACCCATAGCTTACGACATCCTCACGAAGGTCTGCAGGAATGATGGAGTCGCTGTGCTTGTGCAGGAGACCGAACTGGGGCACGTCATCAGGGTTTGCTTGAGAACGACGGAAGTAAGCTTCGTGAAGGTTATTTCCTCAATTCCTGAAGAACTGAGTGAGAGGCTCCTGATAACGCTAAGAGGGAACCACATAATCATCAAGTTCAAGGACCCAAGTGAGAGCTCCTTAGATAAGGCTTTGGAGCTTGTGGAAAGGATCGGCACTACCATATCTACGGCGTTGGAAGGGAAGAGAAATGTCGAGAGAGGGAAGCAGTAAGGTCGTAGTTACAGGGGGCGCAGGGTTCATAGGCTCGAACATCGTCGACGCCTTAGTTGGTGAGGGGTATGAGGTTGCAGTGATAGATAACCTATCCAGCGGCAGGGAAGAATTCCTGAGGAACGCCTTAACCACAGGGAGGGTTGGATTCGTTAATGCCGATCTTAAGTTCAGCGGCTGGGAGGACGTGTTCGAAGGGGCTGACGTTGTTTACCATTTTGCAGCGAATCCTGAGGTTAAGTCCTCAATCACCGATCCAAGAAAGCATTTCCAGGAGAACGTCTTAACCACCTTCAACGTTCTCGAGGCATGCCGGAAGAATGATGTAAGAGCACTTGTCTTCGCCAGTTCATCAACGGTGTACGGGGACGCTGAAAAATTCCCGACCCCTGAAGACCACCCGTTGAGACCGATCTCGATGTATGGTGCGGCTAAGTTAGCTTCGGAGGACTTAATAGCTGCGTACAGCAGGATCTACGGGATTAAGTCAGCGATTTTCCGTTTCGCGAACATAGTAGGGCCTAGGCAAACCCACGGAGTACTCGTTGACTTCATAAGAAAGTTGAGAAGGAATAGCGAAGTGCTGGAAATCCTGGGTGATGGAACTCAGAGAAAGTCCTATCTCCACGTGAACGACCTCATCAGCGGCATAGAGGTTGGTTTGAATCGCGTCCTTCGGTCCTCTGCTAGTTATGAGGTCTTCAACGTAGGTAATGAGGACTGGGTCACCGTTAAGGAAATTGCTGACATCGTAATTGATGAGTTGGGGTTAAGGAATGTTGAATACGTCTTCAGGCCAGCGACCCCCGACGGTAGGGGGTGGGTAGGTGACGTGAAGTTCATGCTCTTGGATGTGAAGAAGCTTGAGGGGTTAGGTTGGAGGCCTAGCATGACCTCCAAAGAGGCGTTGAGGGCTACTGTGAAGTGGCTCCTTAAGGAGGGATTTTGAGGGTTTCCCTGCTTAAATCCTGGGCTGATTGAATTGTAAAAAGTTGTGGCTTAGAAAGGCGATATGAAGTCGTTGGCCCTTGGCGGTTCGGGCTTCAGACCCTTCCTCTGCCTTATCTTCTTCACGAGGTCCATTAGGAGGGAGTCGGGTACTGGTGCCCACCTGCTGAATTCTGTTCCCCAGAAGGCCCTTCCTGCAGTAGCTGACCTGAGCTCATTAGCAAGGTTCATGGACTCCGCTACGGGTATTTCAGCCACGATCCTTACTTGGGAAGCCCCATGCTGCACGACGTCTAGTACCTTACCTCTCTTCCTAGTCACGACGGATATCACCGCGCTCATGAACTCATTAGGACATCTAATATCGAGCTTCTGTATTGGTTCAAGTAGGGTGGGCTTCGACATCAGCATCCCTGCGTATATTGGGTTCCTCACTGCAGGATAGATCTGGGCAGGACCTCTGTGTGCAGGGTCTTCGTGAACGGCTGCGTCGTGGAGGACTACCTTAACACCTCTGACCGGCTCCATCGCCAGCGGGCCTTCCGCCATAGCTAGCCTGAAGCCCTGGATTATGGTGTCCTTGATCTCTCTTAGGTGTTGAATACCTACGGTCTTATCGACAAGTATGTTGAAGTTTTCGTCTATCGCCCATATCTTCCTCGCCTCGTCGTAGGACCACCCTGCCTGATCCCTAAGTATTTTCGCCCTCTCCCTGGAGTCCATGTCCTCAGTAATGACACCGTCATGGATCAGCTTAATCGTTTCTTCGTTTAAGGGCTCAACACTTATGTAGAGCTTGTTGTGTTTGTTAGGAGACTTTCCTTCTAGGACCTGGGAAGATGCCCTTATGGTTTCCCTGTAAACAACTATCGGTGGCGAGGTCTCTACCTCTAATCCGTAGTTCTGCTTGAGCAGCGTTAGAACGATTTCTAGGTGAAGTGGCCCCATTCCTGAGATAAGGTACTCACCTGTTTCCTCGTTTATCTTGACGACCAGGTTAGGGTCTTCGATGGACATCTTTCTTAAGGCGTCTATGAGCTTCGTCAGATCCTGCATTCTCTTAGGCTCGACAGCCATTGTCACCACTGGTTCGGACACGTAGTGGAGGCGCTCGAACGGCGCTGCCTTGTCCTTGAAGGCCATAGAGACCGCCGTATCTCCAGCTCTTGCTTTGTCGAGGCCTAGGGCGGCTCCTATATTCCCAGCAAGTATTTCGTCGACTTGCTCTCTGTATGGGCCCATGTAGAGACCTACTTGAAGCGCTTTCTGCGGCGCCCTAGCCATTATCAACCACAGTTCCTCACCTGTCCTTAACCTGCCTGAGAATATCCTTCCAGTAGCTACCATGCCTGCGTGGGGGTCGACACGCATGTCGTTTATGAAGAACACCGTGGGGCCGTTGGGGTCGGCCTTAAGCATTGCTTTACCTATCTCTGAGTCAAGATCACCTTTCCATATTTTGGGGATTCTGTACTGCTGAGCCACTGCGGGGTTCGGTACGTGCTTGATAACCATTTCCAGGAGTGGCTCATGGAGAGGGATGACCTTCTGAAGCTCCTTAACGGCGTCCTTACCTTTCGTGTAGGCCTTCATCATATCCATTATCTTAACTCCCTTCCTGGCTGCGTAAGGAACTGTGAGGCCTATCTTATCTCTTGCTGAGCCGAAGGCTACCTGCCCCTTCGCCGCATCAAGTATCCACTTATCCCTGAATTCTGGGTCAGCGTACTCCCTAATCATAGTGTTTACTTCCTTGATGATTTCAACGAACCTCTTCTGGATCTCCTCAGGCGTTAGTTTTAACTCCTTGATGAGCCTGTCGACCTTGTTTATGTAGAGAAGAGGCCTCACCCTTTCCTCCAAGGCTTGCCTCAGCACAGTTTCCGTCTGCGTCATCACTCCCTCAACAGCGTCAACAACCACAATTGCGCCGTCAAGCACTCTTAGGGACCTGGTCACCTTCCCAGAGAAGTCCACGTGCCCCGGAGTATCGATGAGGTTGATCACGTAGCCAGTGCCACCCATTTCGTGATAGAGACTGATGTTCGCTGACTTAACAGTCACTCCTCTCTTCTGCTCCACGTCTAAGTAGTCCAGCGCTAGCGCCTCACCTGCGACTTTCTGGGAAATTATCCCTGCCGCTGCGAGCAGCGTGTCGGATGTGGTTGTTTTGCCGTGGTCAACGTGCGCAATAATACCTATGTTCCTGACCTGCTCCAAGTTGGACATTATTCTCCTTATCTGCTCGACAGTCTTGAACCTAGGCATCTCACTTAACCGAGTTGGTAGGTTTAATAAGGATTAAAAGCTTACGGGTTCTGCGTATGTGGTCTTAACCGTGTTCATGGTGTGTGCGGCTGCGCTTCAAGAAGGTCTCTAGACTCGAGCCTCTCTCCGATGATTCGCCGTATGTGGAGATC
>JAGHCP010000150.1 GCA_021160415.1 Desulfurococcales archaeon | reverse complement strand
GGGCTTACTCCCACCTAGTGAGGAAAGGTGAGTACCCTGCACTCATGGATTCCGAAGGCAAGGTGCTTTCCTTCCCCCCGATACTTAATGGGGAGGAAACCAAGGTTACTGAATCCACTAAGGACATCGTGATTGACGTCACAGGGATCGAACCGCATCTCATGATGAAAGTGTTAAACGTGGTTTCAACCTCCATAGCTGAGAGATCACTGCATCGAACGCCGGAAGTCGTCAACTTAGTGGGTGCCGAAACGGCCGGCTATAAGCACTCCCCCTCCATTGAGGGTAGATACGTTTCGATCAACCCGGAAATAGTTAGGGAAATACTGGGGCTTCACTTAAGCGTTGCTGAAATCGTTGACATACTGAAGAAGTTAGGCTACGTTACGGATGTGGAACATGGATCTACTGTGAAGGTGTGGGTGCCCCCTTACAGGGTTGATGTGTTAACCGGGGAAGACGTCATTGAGGATGTAGCTATAGGTTACGGATATAACTCCATACGAACTGAGGTACCTCCCCCCACCCATCCAGGCTCAGTATCTCCTATTGAGAGAACCAGTAACTTACTAAGAACTATCCTCTCAGGCATGGGCATCCAGGAAGTGGTTAACTTTATGCTGACTGACCCAGACGTCCTAATCAAAGTGACAGATTCACCATTCATAGAAGTACTGAACCCTAAAATGAAGACATACTCCGCACTAAGGAACACCTTGATAGCATCCCTACTTCTAACTGCTCAGGTAAACCAAGAAAAAGTAGGCAATATGGAGTCATTCGAGGTAGGAGACATTGTCGTTGTGGATGGGAGTCAGGTGAAAAGCGTCAGGATGTTGGGGGTGTTGTTGATGGGTGATTACACGCTTACTGAGGGAATAGCAACGTTTAAGACGCTCTGCGATGTTCTTGGGCTGGAACTGGACCTCAAACCCTTGTCAAGGAAGCCTTTCATTGAGGGAAGGGCGGCATCCCTGGTAATGAATGGTGAGGAGATAGGTATCGTTGGTGAGGTGCATCCCTCAGTACTGGTTGAGCTGGGGATTAAGAGACCGGTTGTTGTGGGGGAGCTAATCGTTGACTCACTTATCAGGCTTTTTAGCCACTAACTTCTTTGCCTCCTCAATGACGGTAACTGCTAATGATGGCCCGAAGGTAGGGAGAGGAGCGATGTCCGAAGGGCTCGAGGAAGCCAGCTCATGAGCGCTCCTTATACCTTTACTGTAAAGAACTCTTGCCCTAACCCTGCCTATTCCCTTAACCCGAACCAGGTCTAGAAGTTCCTCCTTAACACCGTGCTTAACTCTAAGAGTGAGTTTTGAGAGCTCCGTGACGTGCTCCCTCAAACCCTTAGCTTCGCAGACCTTCGAGCCAGAGTAAATAATCCACTCAGCGGTCTCAACGAAGTTCCTTAAGTCCCCAGCCCCCACCTTGAATTCTTCAATGATTCTATCCTCAGGCACCTCCTGGATCCAAGCGTGTAACACCCTACCAACCTTGTAGGCTCTCAACCACTCGTAGTAACCTACACCTGTTAATGGAGGGGGTATTCTTCCGTCCTCCACGTCAATGCTTGCCTCTTCCTCAAACTCTCTGTACTTAACGACCCTAACTCTGCTGAAATCCGGCGTCATCGCCGCCAGGACTAAGTAGTAAAGGGGTTTCTGCCTCCCCTCATTCGCTAAGCCCTCCACAAACATGACCGCAGTTAAGGGATCTATGTAGAGCCTAGAGACGTAAATCCCTAGCTTAGTTGGTTTAAGCAGATCTCCGAGGACAGTAATCATATCCATATCAATGAGTCTCCCAATGATGTATTCGGAAGCTCTATCCCCTGTTTGAGGCCCCAACTGCCTGTACGCTAAGGTCCTCCTGAGGAAGTGCTTCAATTCCGGACGAGTTTTGACGTCTCTCGACGCTATGAGGGCTAGGATGTGGGTTCTTAAGGCCCTTTCATTCATGAGCGCTGACTCAACATCTTCAGGCTCTCCCTCTATGAACTTCATAGCGTACTCGGCGCTGGGCGCATCAGCAATGACTGCCTCACCGTAAGGATCGTATTGTGGTCTCCCCGCTCTCCCAGCCATTTGCTTATATTCCGCGACGCTTATGGGACGCATATACCCCCCTTCATATCTCTTAGTGTAAATAACTACTCGCCTTGCCGGGAGGTTGATGCCTGCAGCTAAGGTAGGTGTGGCCACTATGGCCTTAATCAGACCTGAGCGGAAGGCATCCTCAACTATTTTCCTTGACTGAAGGGAAAGCCCAGCATGATGGAACGCAACGCCCTTAGAAAGCAGGTCCTTCAGGGACTCCTTCTCCACCTTGGGAGCCTCGGATCCCAGCAACTCCTTAGCAACTTCCCTCCCGCTCAAAGTTGTTGAGGTAAGCCCCCTGGCTATGGCTCTTGCGGTTGATTCGGCCTTATTCCGGGCGTGTACGAAGATAAGTACTTGGTACCCTCCCTCCAGAGCGGCCTTAACGACGTGGTGCGTTAGCTTCCCTCTAACAGTTTCTTCCCTACCATCCTGAAACAGAATAGACCTTCTTTTACTGGAGTAGTATCCCTCTATCAGCTTCACCGGCCTCCACTCACTAACAACTAACGATGCGCCTATCCACTCAGCAAGTTCGTCAGGGTTACCTATGGTGGCTGAGAGACCTATTACCTGAACACCCATCCGAAGGGCCTTAACCGTGAGGAGCTCTATTATAGGCCCTCTTTCTGAGTCCCTAATCATGTGGAACTCATCAATAACAATGACAGAGACTTCAGGAAGCCATGAAGGCTTAAGCCTAAGTATGGAGTCCAGCCTCTCATACGTTGAGACTACAACGTCATACTTCCCCAACCACTCACCCGGCTCGTCGTAGTCGCCAGTTGTTAGCCCAACCTTCATACCTAGTTTTGACCAAAACCTGAATTCCTCGGCCTTCTCCGCTGCCAACGATTTCAGCGGAACAGCGTAAATCCCTTTCTTTCCCTCAAGCCAAGCCCTAATCAGGGCCAGCTCAGCTATCAACGTTTTCCCACTGGCTGTAGGAGCCGACACAACTATGTTCCTCCCCTTCAGAAGTCCAGCCCTCACGGCCTCTTCTTGCGGAGGTGTTAATGATTCAATGCCTCTGTCTATTAGGCCTTTCAAGACATCCTTCGGTAGCGGAATCTCCTCAACGCTTACCAAAGCCCTCCCTTCACCATATTCATTAAGGGAAGGAACCCTATAAACGGTCTCAGCGAGTGCTCTGAAGGAAGAAACTAAACTAAATAAGAGATGTTAAATAATTTTAATAAGGTGGTTTATTGGGCAACAAATTCTTAGGGGTCTCATATATACTGCTGGGGATTCCTTACTTAGGGGTAATAGGCGTCGTCCTAGTACCGATTGCTTGGGTTGTCGAAGGATTCGATAAAAGAAGGAGGTTATGGATAGTATCCGGGTTTCTAGGGTTGCTCGCCATAGCTCTAGCCGTGACGGGAGCCGTACAAACTGTGGCAGCGGTTTACCCCATCCTCACGAAGCTCAGCCCTCAGATGGGAAGCCTTTCTAACCTCAGCGAGCAGGAAATCATGCAACTCATGCAGGAAATCAAGCCTTACCTCATGAGCGGGATCGTAACGTTCGTTGCGGCAGCGCTAGCCGGTCTTGCTTTCTTCATCCTAATGCTTGTCTCCCTTTTCCAGGCAGGTGATTTGTACCTCTCCAACGTCATTAAGGTTGGAGCCGTTCTCTTCATAACTCTATTCGTGTTCCTCATAGCCGGGATGGGATATGTGATTGCCTCAGCTACCTACGGTAACGCGGAGGGTCTGAGCAAGGCGGTAACATATGTAGGTGTAGGGAGCCTGATAATTAATTTCCTTGCGTCCTTCACTTCTGGGGTGGGTTTCCTCCTCTCCAGGCCTGCAGAGGAAAGCCCGTAGCAACTTATTTAATGCCTGAGCTTCTAACATCATCGATGATCGATGTGGCCGTAACTGAGCCTGCCGGCGATGATGCCCGGCGGGCTTCAGTGAACTGGTGATGTTTTTGGAGAGAGTTGCGGTTGTTTTCGGGTACTGGCGGGGAGTTAAGTACAGCGTTAATGTGCTGGTGGGAGCGCTTGAGACTTTAGTGGGTGGTTTAGTTGATGTTTTCCTTGTAAGTAGGGGGGAAATGCGTAAATTCTTGAGGAGGGTTAAGGATAAATACAGGAAAGTCATCTACGCCCAAACCCTCTTAACAACTGAACTCCCAGGGCTCCTTGACTGGGTAATAGATGTAACTTCTGAAGCCCGTAGGTTAGGGATACTAACTGTTGCGGGAGGTCCTCACGCCTCTGGAGACCCGTACGGAAGTATTTTATCCTTAGGTTTTGATTACGCGTTCGTAGGTGAGGCGGAGGAAGCCATATCTAACCTCGTCAAGACGGTCTTGAATGGCGGCGATCCTTCCTCGGTGGAGGGTGTTGCGAGACGGGAGGGCTGTAAAGTGAAGCTGAATGGGAGGGGATTCCTGAGAGACCTGAATGCCTACCCACCTTACGCGCCTCGCCACAGGCTCTTCAACCCTATAGAGATAAGCAGGGGTTGCCCCTTCGCCTGCAAGTACTGTCAGGTCAGCTACGTATTTAGCTCCATACCCCGACATAGAGACCCTGAAGAAATTATGAGGTGGGGAAAGAAGTCAAGACGGTCTTGAATGGCGGCGATCCTTCCTCGGTGGAGGGTGTTGCGAGACGGGAGGGCTGTAAAGTGAAGCT
>JAGHCP010000107.1 GCA_021160415.1 Desulfurococcales archaeon | reverse complement strand
GGTTACTATGTATTTTATTAACGTAGCCTAACATGATAGTAATGGATAGATTTCTTCCTTCGGATGCTTTGAGGCCGGGGCGGGTGTGGAGGGCTGCTAGCATGAATAAGGAGGGAGATAAGAGGTTACTGAAGGCGTACCTGGCAGACATAATTAACTCAAGGTTGAGGAGGAATGTCCCCGGCCTCTACGCCTCCCTTAGCATGTTCACCTACAGCCGCTTCGGCGAGTACCCCGGTGAGCTACTATACGACAACCCGGAAGCCTTCCTTAAACTCCTGAAGGAGCACTTCATGGATGATGAGATGGTTAGGAGGGTCGTTAAGTACATGCTAACACCGATCGAGGAGGAGGGCTCTGAAGGCAGGAAGGCCGTGGAGGCGCTTCTCTACGGGAAGTTCAATGAGTTTAGACAGTTACTCGAGAAGTTCCTAGCTTCCAAGGCCCGCAAGTGGTCTAAAGGCCTTCTCCACTGAGCTCAACACTTAAGCCACACACGCAAAAATATTCCCTGGTGTTCACGGAATGAAGGAATTCAGGAGTCTTTACCTGGACTGGTACGACCTATCGCTAAAGACGTTGGAGAGGGAGGTTAGGGGGTCCGTAGAGAGCTTCAGCGAAGTGGAGGGACTGGCGTTAGTGGGTATGGGTGGTTCAGGGATTGCGTGTGACGTTGCTGAAGCCATTCTGAGGGAGAGGTTCGGCAAACCCGTAAATGTGGTGAAGGGGTTCAGACTCCCTAACTGGGTTAGGGATGGCTGGGGGGTTATAGCCGTGAGTTACTCCGGCAACACTGCGGAGACCGTATCGGTAGTTAAGGAAGCTGTGAGGAGAGGATGTAGGTTCGGCGTGGTCACCTCCGGCGGGAAGCTGATGGAGCTCGCTGAGAGAAGCAACGCGCCCTACGTCTTGGTTGATGGTGGAAGAGTGCCTAGGGCTTCCTTCCCGGCATTGACCCTTGGACTCCTTAAACTTATGAGCGAGCTTGACTTGCTCGAAGAAGGTGTTGACTGGCTGAAAGAGTCTGCGGAGGTTCTCAAGAAAACCCGGGAAGCGGAGCGGTCTTCCGAGGAGCTTAGCGACTTCCTCGAGGGCACCATACCTGTCTTCATCGCTGACGAGGCACATTACCCCCTCGCCCTGAGGGCTAGGGAGGAAATGAATGAGAACGCGAAAACGCCTTCATTTATCCAGGTCTACCCGGAGAGTGCCCACAACGACATAGTTTCATGGGAAGGCTGGTTCGGCCCCCTATCGGCAGTGATACTTGATACAGGAAACGACATCGTTAGGTACATCGCCACCTACTTGAACTCAGTGGGCGTTCCTACGAAGATCGTTGACCTAAGGCAATACGAGAGCTACCTCGGCAGGACCCTCAGATGGGCTCAGGTAGTGGGGCTAGCGTCCGTTAGGCTTGCGTTAAGGAGGGGGGTAGACCCAGCGGCCACCGAATCCATAAGGAAATACAAGAAGTTCCTGAAGGAGTACTTCAGGATTGAGTGACCGTTTCTCTTTAATTAACTCCTCCCCCACTTCTTTAGTGGTGCCTGAATTTTGGGACGCACCTCGAGAATACCTGGGTTCCACAAATTAACGCTGGAGGAAAGGCTGAAGATCGTTAAGGAGTTCTCCCAGCTAACTGATGAGGATGCCGAAACACTGAGGTCGGGCAGGCCCCTTCCCCTCGACGTAGCTGAGAGAATGATCGAGAACGTCGTCGGCGTGCTCGGCATACCTTTAGGCATCGCAACGAACTTCCTCATCAATAACCACGACTACCTCGTGCCGATGGCAATCGAGGAACCATCAGTCGTCGCCGCAGCCTCCAACGCCGCGAAGATGCTGAGGGCTGGTGGGGGGTTAAAGTCCTTGGCGACGGACTCCATAATGATCGCGCAGATACAGCTTGTGCGTGTTCCCTCCCCATACACCGCTAAGTACCTAATCCTTGAAAGGAAGGATGAGATCATCGACCTAGCCAACTCAACGAACCCCCTCCTAATCAAGGTTGGGGGCGGGGTCAGGGACGTGGAGGTAAGGGTGGTTGAGTCCCCCCTAGGGCCGATGCTGATTACCCACCTCCTAGTGGACGTTAAGGACGCTATGGGGGCTAACACCGTCAACACTATGGCTGAGGCGGTTGCTCCACTCCTCGAGAAGTGGACGGGTGGGAAGGTATATCTCAGGATACTCTCTAACCTAGCCGACCGCAGGCTTGTGAGGGTTTGGGGGAGAGTACCTAAGGACGTCATCGGCGGGGAGGATGTCGTTGACGGCGTTCTCTACGCGTGGGCCTTTGCAGCCTCAGATCCCTACAGGGCCGCAACCCATAATAAAGGCATTATGAACGGAGTGATTGCGGTGGCGCTAGCCACAGGGCAGGATACGAGGGCTTTAGAAGCAGGTGCGCATGCGTACGCAGCTAGGGACGGCAGATACACCTCCCTAAGCGTCTGGGAGAAGGACAGAGAGGGGAACCTCGTCGGGTATTTAGAGATGCCGATGGCTGTGGGGACCGTGGGCGGTGCCGTGAAGGTGAACCCAGTAGCTAAGATTGCGTTGAAGATCCTGGGAATTAAAACGGCTAAGGAGTTGGCTGAGGTGATGGGGGCCGTCGGTCTCGCTCAGAACTTAGCCGCTTTAAGGGCATTAGCGACGGAGGGAATTCAGAAGGGGCACATGAAGCTACATGCGAGGCAGCTCGCAATAACTGCGGGTGCGGTAGGTGATGAGGTTGATGAGGTGGTGAGGGAAATGCTTGCCCGCGGTGAGGTAAGGCTGGATGTTGCAGAGGAAATCCTCAAGGAAATAAGGGAGAGGGAATGAGATTTCACCTCCTCACCTTCTTAACCGCTTCCATCAACTCCGCAACCCTAGACTTAATCACGCGGCGCCCGGACTTGAAGTAAGTCCCGACGATGGCGCCGTCCGCAACTGTAAGTAACTCATCAACAAACTCAGGCGTTAACCCGCTTCCAACGACGACCGGAACGTCGACTGCCTGCTTAACTAAGAGGAGATCCTCCCTCGAGGGCCTCACACCCGTCATCTCACCTGAGATAACTACGGCGTCTGCCAGACCCCTCCCGACAGCCTCCTTGCTAACATCTGGAAGGGGTCTGGGGGCTAAGGGGGCTGCGTGCTTCACGTGAACGTCAGCCAAGATGCATGGCCTGAACCCCAAGTACCTGATATATCTATGAAGTTCGTATGCGGAAGGCTCTATTAATCCCTGATCAGCAACCACGGTCTCGGATAATGCATTCACTCTAATGAAGGACGCCCCTGCAACCGCAGCTACAGCTACGGATTCCTTGCTGCAGTTCCTCAGCAGGTTAACCCCTACAGGCACGTCGACAGCTTTCCTGACGGCATTGACTACGATCGCCATCGACGCCACCTCTGCGGGGTCAGGTGAGCTCTTAGGGTAGGGAACATCGTAGAAGTTCTCCACGAGGACCGCATCAACCCCTCCCTTAACCAGCGTCTCAGCGTTCCTCACCGCCTCCTCAACCACCTGATCCATCACTTCACCGGCGTAGGTGGGGCTTCCTGGGAGCGGGCCTACGTGAACCATTCCTATCACGAAGGGCCTACCCTTAGATGTTAATTCCTCCAGAACCCTGCACTTGCGAGACATTAAACACACCAAGCTCTATGTAGTTAGGAAAGTTAAAATGAACTTTTAAGGTTTCCCGTAAAATCAACGAATCGGTAAGTCGAAGTGTTAAGGAGGTTCGGTCCCTCACTGCTGCTGAGGGTGTACTTCGAGACGGCTGATGGGGGTTACTACTCACCGATGTTTGAGGACTGCTTCGAAGCCCTCCCAGTGCCTGAGTTCCTGGGTAGATTAACGAAGGTTGATTACGCTCTGAACTTCACCTACGATAAAGTCCCGTCTAGATGCGGCTCAGGCGGGTTAGGGAAGTACATCCCCACAGACTATCTGCTTGTAGGGGGCTCAAGCTACCCGGTAAGTAAGGTGATAGCTCATTACGACCCGAGGCTGGACATAGGGGTCTACAGCGACTACTGGAGGTCCGCGGGCGGGAGAATACCTAAGGCCTTAAGATGTGAGGGGAAGGACACCTTCCTCTTCTTCGCGGCTGGCCTCGCTAAGTACCCGCCTAAGTTCTTCAACTCCAAGCACGGCTTCACGGAGATTAGGAGAGTCTTCATGAGGTCTAACCGCGGGATCTACGTCGTCGGGTACATGAAGGTGGATGAGATAGCCGACCTCACGCAGTTCAGCTCCAAAATAACTTCAAGCCTGCGTGAGGGAGGCATAGAGAAGGTTTGGGAGGAGGCCGTCAAGGCATATGGTGAGAGGGTGATTAAGACCCCTCACTACGCAAGACCGGTTGACCTACCGGTGGTTATCCTGAGTGAGGAAGGGCATTACGGCTTCTTCAGAGAACCGATACCTCTGATTGAATGGGTGGGTAAGAAAAGGGTTCTCAGCAAGTACTCATACATGTTCGGAATCATGGGTTCGGAGGACAGGGTTAGGCAGAAGGTTTTCTCGGATTCTAGGACGGAGGAAATAGTCAGGACCCTTGAACGTGACGGGTTCCTGAGCACCTAACTTCTGGGAAACCGTTTAATCACCCCACACAGTATATTTAGTTAAGGTGAGGATACTGAATCCCTACCTATGGCTGGCTCTAGGGGGGTTCGCTGCACTCTTCCTTGCATGGGCGGACGGCTCCAACAACGCTGCCGACGCGATAGGCACGGCCGTAGGGGCGAAGGTGATTGACCTGAAGAAAGCTTTGATCATCGCCGCAGTTTCTGACTTCAGCGGTGCCCTTCTCTTCGGGTCGTTCGTATCCAGAACCATGATGAGCGGGATCATTAAGACTTACTTAATAGTTGATTCACGCATAGTTATAGGTGGAATGATAGCGGCCCTACTGGCCACGGCCGTCATGGAGTTGGTGTCCTCACTTCTCAGGATACCCATGCCGGTGACGGTAGGAATTGT
>JAGHCP010000067.1 GCA_021160415.1 Desulfurococcales archaeon | reverse complement strand
TCCAGGATGATGACGTGATGGAAGCTCCACCCATCCTTAATCAGTTGCTGAGCCCCATGGCTAGGTCCCTCCTCCCCCACCGCGGCTATCAGGTAGACAGTTCCGGAGCTCAGGAAATCTCTCACCGATGAAGCCCCCACGAACGCGGATGCTAGGGGGCCTTTAGCATCAACAGCCCCCCTCCCCCTAAGGTTTCCCCCATCGAAGCTGACGGGGAGCTCACCCTCAACCGTGTCTATGTGTCCTATCAGAGCTATCTTCGGGTCACCGGAGCCGTAACGAGCTATGAGGTTACCTGCATCGTCTTTCCAGCACATAAGCCCTAACTCCTCAGATGCGTACTCCATCAACGCGTTGACGGCCCCCTCCTCCTTGAAGGTCGGGCTATACGCCTTAAGGAGGCGGAGCAGTAACTCAGCCGTAACACTCCCTAACGCACTTACCTGTAGCTTCGGAAACATACTCGGCATCACCTTCCCCAATCATGTATGGTGGGAGGAACCTCAGAACTGTCGGCCCAGCGCTTAAGGCCAGAACACCTCTGCTTTGAAGGCAATTAACCACCCGTGAAGCCCTGAATCGTAGGGAAATACCGATCATGAGCCCAGCACCTCTAACCTCCCTAACGGCGCGTATGTTCCTCAGCGAGTCCTCCAGCATTTCCTTCAGAACCCTACCAGCTTCACGGGCCTTGAAGGGAACTGAGTCCTCGATGAAGGCGTTCACAGCGCCCTTAACAGCTGCTAGAGCTAGGGGGTTACCTCCGAAGGTGCTTCCATGGTCCCCAAGCCTTAACGCCTGAGCCACTTCCTCCCTCAAGAAAACCGCGCTGACAGGGAACCCACCGCCTAAGGCCTTCCCAGCCACAACTATGTCCGGCTTCAAACCTAATCTCTCGAATCCCCACCTACAGCCGGTCCTGCCGAACCCTGATTGAACCTCATCCACAACCAGCAGGGCCCCTACCTCGGAAGCCCTCCTAGCTACGGCCCTAGCAAACTCAGGGACGGCAGGCACGACTCCTCCCTCCCCCTGAACAGGCTCAAGAAACACCGCGGCGGTTTCCTCAGTGATGGCGGAGTCCAAGCCTGACGCGTCGTTATACGGAGCGAATGATGAGCTAATCAGTAATTCCTTGAAGGGCTCGCGGAAAGCCCTCCTCCAAGTAATGGATAAAGCACCTAACGTCCTGCCGTGGAACGCCCCCCTAAAAGCGGTGAATGACACCCTCCCGGAGTACCTCACTGAAACCTTCAGCGCCAGCTCCACCGCCTCACTACCCGAGTTCAGCAGAGCTACGTAAGTAAACCCCTCCGGAGCAACCCTGCTTAAGCTGCTCAGAGCGTCTTCAAGTACGGGGGAAAGGAAGTTCGGGGTTAAAGTCATTATGGAATTAAGTTGCTCAGTTACCTCCCTAACGACGTAGGGGTTCCTATGTCCTAGGAAGGCCGCACCGTGCCCAGTGTGAAAGTCCACGTACTTCCTACCCTGTGAGTCCCAGACGTACTGTGCCTCACCCCTAACGATCCTTAAACCCCTATCCCCGAAAAAGTTCAGTATCTTCAGACTCACTTCTTAGCGACCTCCACAACATGCTTAGCTATTGCTGAAGCTACATCAACCCCAGTGACGCGTTGAACGTTCTTGAACTCAGGTACCGCATTAACCTCATTAACTAAGTATCCCCTCTCAGGATCCTCAAATAGGTCGACACCGAGCACATCCCCTCCAACAACCTCCCTTACCTTAAGGGAGAGCTCCACAACCTCATCGCCGGGCTTGAAAGCCTCAGCAACACCGCCCCTCGCAGTGTTAGTTATCCAGTGCCTGCTCTTCCTGTAAATAGCTGCAACAACCTCATCCCCCACCACAGTTACCCTGATGTCCCTCCCAGGCTTCCGGACGAATTCCTGAATGAAGTGTGCCTTCGATTCCTTCCCAGGTAACCGCATCCTGTGCTCTATGATGGTTCTGAGTTCCTCCTCATCCCTAGCAAGTGAAACCAGAGCACCCCAGGAACCTGAGAGGGGTTTAACTACGACAGGATAGGTCAGCTCTGAAGCAACCTTCAACGCCGCCTCCAAGCTGAATACCACGAAGCTCTTGGGCTGAGGAATGCCCTCCTTAGCGAGGAGGGACGCTGTCCACGCCTTATCTAGGCATGTATTGAGCGTGAATGAACTATTAATTACGGGGATCCCAGAAGCCTCCAGCCCGAATGTGGACTCAATGGCCGCTGTATGGCTTAAGCATCTCTGAAGCGCTACGTCAGCACTCAATCCCCCTCTGAATAAAGGAATTGGTGAGGACTTAACGTAGATCCTCCTCAAGGAAGCACCTAAATTAAGGAACGCGTTAAAAAGAAGCTTCTCCTCCAACCTAACAATGTCATGCAGCACAGCAACTTGAACCAAAGCGCTCCCGCACCTCACTCTCCCCAGTCATCAGCAACCCCGTCAAGAGGTACGAGCCTGACGGCGTTCCCTTCGAACCTAACCTCAAGGGTTGCGCCACAGTCATGCTCCACTACCTCACCCTCCATCACGTCGTCGGGCACCTCAACCGGTAAGCCACATACTGGGCACCTCACCCTCACATTACATCACCTCGCTTTGTTTGACGTTCTTAAATAAAAACTTTTCAATACTGATACGGGAATTAGAAATATTGTTTAATTCCTAAAAGCGGATTTTCTTAACAACTGAAGTACGGATTCCGCACATAAGTAAATAAAATCGATTAAAACCTCAACCCCCAAACCTTCAAGGAGTTGGGAGTGGTCAGAGTCTCCATAATAGGTGGTTCGGGATACGTAGGTGGGGAGTTGCTGAGGATACTCTCCGCACATCCAGCTATGGATGTGGTTTCAGTAACTTCAAGGAGGTTCGCAGGGAAGCCGGTGCATTACGCACACCCTAACCTGAGGTCTGTGTACGGGGGATTGAGGTTCCTCGGCGGAGATCCCGTGAAGGCAGTTCAGGACTCGGACGTGGTGTTCGTAGCTCTCCCCCACGGGAAATCGGTGGATTTAGTGCCGGCGCTCCTTGAGATAGGCTTAAGGGTCGTTGATCTGGGGGCTGATTTCAGGCTGAAGGACCCTGAAGCGTACCGCAAGTGGTACGGATTCATACATCCTTACCCGGATCTACTGAAGAAAGCTGTTTACGGCCTTCCGGAGATCCACAGGGATGAGTTGAAGGGGGCTCAATTAATAGCTTCTCCGGGATGCAACGCTACGGCAGCGATTCTGGCCTCAGCCCCGATGCTGCGGGAGGGTTTAGTGAGTAACAATGTCATCCTCGTTGATGTTAAGGTCTCAAGCAGCGAGGCAGGGAGGGAGGTGAGGCCCTCCACTCACCACCCTGAGAGGGAGGGAAGCATGAGGCCCTACTCACCGTCGGGGCATAGACACTCAGCGGAAGTCGTTCAGGAGCTGAGGCTCGTCGGGGGTAGGGAGGTGAGGGTTTCCCTAACGCCCCACGCTGTTGGGGGTGTGAGGGGTGTTCTGGCAACGGTTTACGGCTTCACATCGCATGAAGTCTCAGAGAGGAGGCTCCTTCAAGCATACGTCAGGATGTACGGCAGGGAAAGGTTCATAAGGATCGTGCATAGGGCAGTGGGCATCCCCTCCCCCGACCCGAAGTATGTGCTGGGAAGCAACTACGTCGATATTGGTTTCGCTGCGGAGGCAGACGTCGGTGTCGTTAAGGGGTTCGCAGCGATCGACAATTTAGTCAGGGGTGCGGCAGGTCAGGCAGTACAAGCAGTGAACATCGCCCTTGGTTTAAGGGAGGATGCGGGGCTTGAGTACATCCCTCCGCACCCAATATGAGGTGTTGCTCGGCAATGCAGCTCGTTGTTAAGGTTGGGGGTAGGACCCTCGAAGCTAATGCTGAAAGCGTAGTTCAGGACGTGGCCTCCGTTGTTAAGGACGGGCATAGCTTAGTGCTTGTCCACGGAGGGGGCTCTAAGGTCACGGAGTACTGCATCAAGCTAGGCGTTGAAACTAAGTTCATCACACATCCCTCCGGGGTTAGGAGCAGGTACACGTCCGAGGATGAGCTCAGGGTTTACGTGATGGTGATGGCTGGACTCATAAATAAGTTCTTGGTGAGCCGCTTAGTGAAGGAGGGTGTGAAGGCGTTCGGGGTGAGCGGTGCTGACGGCACCCTCCTTAAGGCGAGGAGGAGGGAGCGAATCTTAATCATTGATGAGAGGGGGAGGAAAAGGGTCATCAGAGGCGGGTATACCGGTGAAGTCAGGGAGGTGAACACCGAGATAATTAACGTTCTCCTGAACAGCGGTTACTTACCCATCATCGCGCCGATAGCGATAAATGAATCTGGAACCCTCCTAAACGTGGATGCGGATCAGGTAGCCTTCAACATAGCTAAATCCGTGAAGGCTGACAAATTAATTCTGCTGACCGACGTGGAGGGGGTTTTCCTCGACGGTGAGCTCCTCAAAGAGATTAGGACCTCCGAGCTGAACGACCTACTCAGTAAGATCGGCCGAGGCATGAACAGAAAGTTAGTGGAGGCCTCCAGAGCGTGCGAGGCAGGGATTAAGGAAGTAGTAATAAGTAATGGGTTGACCGAGCACCCCTTAAGAGACGCTTTAATGGGTGCTGGGACTAGGATTACTTGTGGGTGAAGGGATGCGTTCAGAAAGCGTTAAGGTGGATGATATAGACCTGAAACTACTTACGCTTCTCAAATCGAACTCCAGAATGTCATACGCCAGACTCGCTGATGAGTTAGGGCTCAGCGAGTCAGCCGTCAGGAAAAGGATTGGACGTCTCAGGAAGTTAGGGATAATCAAGAGGTTCACGATAGACTACACACTCCCTCACGAAGTCCGCGCAATAATCCTGGTTAAAACAACACCCCCTACACCCGTCCCTGAGGTAGCTAGGAAGGTGGCTGAGATAGATGGGGTTGACGTGGCTTACGAGGTTACGGGCGAGATAGACATAGTTGCGGTGGCCACGAAGTCCGACATCTCAGGGATAAACGACATAATCGATCAGATAAGGAACGTTGAGGGCGTTGTAAGCAGCAACACCATGATAATTCTGAATGATTGGGTGAAGGTCGGGTTAAGCGTTAAGTAGTGTGAAGTTCCTTCGTTTACGGAGCTCACCCTCAACATAAGTTCGAATTCCGCACTTTATAATGGTTAACATATTTGATTTCCGCACGGAAATATATTAAATACTTTTTACCCGGTTCCCGTAAAACAGGTGTCAGTGATGACTCATGGGGTCAGGTAGTGAAGGGAATTACGAGTTTTTCCGGGATGTTTTCCCGGGGGACAGGCCCCCCAGGATAGTTGTGTCTGGAGGTGGGGGGAACTACGATGCATGGTTAACTGACACTACTTTAAGGGATGGCCAGCAGGGGTGGAGAACCTTAACCGTTACGGAAGCTCTGCAGCTTTACAAGGTTCTAGTGGAGCTTGCTGAGGGGGGAACCATACTCAGCACTGAGCTCTTCCCCTACACCCATAGAGACAGAGAGATTGTTAGGGAGGTTCTAAAGGTAGGTGCTGAGTACCCAAAACCGATAGGGTGGATCAGGTCACGTAGGGAGGACGTTAGGCTAGCTAAGGAGGCAGGCCTTAATGAGGTAGTGATGCTGGCTTCGATTTCGGACTACCACATAGCGTATAAGTTCAGGCTTTCTCGTGCAGATGTCTTCGCTAAGTACTTGGAGGCGATACGCTACGCCTACGAGCAAGGGCTTACGGTCAGGGTCACGTTGGAGGACGCGACCCGTGCTGACCTGGAGGGTGCGGTGCTTCCTTTTCTGAGGAAGGTTCAAGCATTAGCTGAGAGTTTCGGGGAGGAGTTAAGGGTTAAAATCGCGGACACATTGGGTTTAGGCCTACCTTTCCCTGAAGTACCGCCGCCGAGGGGGATACCCCAGCTTGTTAGAGCCGTTGTTAACGAGTTGAACCTTAAGCCGAGGCAGCTGGAGTTCCACGGACACAACGACTTAGGCCTAGTGGTCGCTAACCACCTAGCGGCTTGGATGCACGGTGCCGGGCTCTCCAACTGCACATTATTCGGTATAGGTGAGAGGTCTGGAAACTGCCCCCTCGAGATAATGATGGTTCACTACGTCGGGTTGACAGGGAGGAACGCCAACCTGAAAGCTGTGAAGAAAGCGGCAAGCATCGTCAGGGACATGGGCTTCGAGATCCCGGAGTTCTACCCCCTCGTAGGCAGTAACGCCTTCAGAACTAAGGCGGGGATACATGTTGATGGACTCATGAAGAACCCTGAGGTGTACCTCCCCTTCGACCCCATTAAGGTGCTTGGGATTCCGTACACCGTGGCCATAACGCCATATTCGGGGAGGTCGGCGATCGCGTTATGGATGAATAGATACGTATCCCCACACACAGGGGTGAGGTACGGCAAGAACGATGCCTTAGTGAATAAGGTCTACGATGAAGTGGTTAAGCTGTTTGAGGCTACAGGGAGGAGGCACCCCCTAACGGATGAGGAGCTGTGGAGCATCATCAATAAATACATACCTAACCTCCCCAAGGAGGTCCAACCAGCAGGTGAGGTCGAGGAGATAGGTTAAGGTGCCCATAATGGAGGGAACATTAACTCACAAAATACTCTCCAGGAAGGCCGGCAGGGCCGTATCACCGGGTGAAATAATCGTAGTGGATGTCGACCTCGCGTATGCCCATGACGGGACAGCCCCGCTAGCGATTAAAGTCATGGAGGAGTCCAGAACGCTCATGAAGGTAGCTGACCCGGAGAAGGTTGCGCTAGTGATAGATCATGCCTCACCACCCCCCACGGTGGCTGCTGCGACGGTTCACCGTCAGATGAGGGAGTTCGCGAGGAGGTTCGGGGTTAAGCTCTTCGACGTCGGTGAGGGGATATGTCACCAAGTGATTCCGGAGTCAGGCCTCGTGAAGCCCGGTATGGTTGTGTTAGGGGCGGACAGCCACACGGTTACCTTAGGGGCCTTCACGGCTTTCGCGACGGGTGTTGGAAGCACGGACATAGCTGTGGCATTCGCAACTGGGAAGACATGGCTTAAGGTCCCCGACACCGTTAAGGTTGAGCTTCAAGGCACGCTCGAGGAGCCCCTCATGGGAAAGGACGTGATACTTAAGCTGATCGGTGAAGTAACGGCCTCAGGCCTGACCTATAAGGCAGTGGAGTTCGTGGGTGAGGGGGTTAGGACCATCAGCGTCGCGTCGCGGATGACAATCTCCAACATGACGGTTGAGGCTGGAGCCAAGGCAGGGATCTTCCCCACAGACGGGAAGCTTATTTCATGGTATGAAGAGCGTTTCGGGTACTCCCCTAAACCTATCCAACCTGAAGATAACGCATCCTATGAGGAAGAGCTGAACCTCAACCTCTCAAACCTCGAGCCGCAGGTCGCGGCACCGCCGAACGTTGATAACGTGCACCCAGTGAGTGAGGTGGAAGGTGTTGAGGTTGATCAGGTATTCATAGGTTCGTGCACCAATGGGAGGTTTGAGGATTTCCTGATGGCTGCCAAAATTCTTAAGAGAGGTAGGGTTAGGCAGGGGGTTAGATGCGTCGCCATACCCGCTTCAAGGAGGGTGTACATCGACCTCATTCGTTCAGGAATCGCCGAGATGCTCGCTAATGCCGGGTGCGTGCTTGCGCACTCAACGTGCGGTCCCTGCATAGGGGCTCACCTAGGGCTACTTGCTGAGGGCGAAGTGGCTGTTTCAACCACGAACAGGAACTTCACTGGGAGGATGGGGCATAAGGACAGCAAGGTGTACTTGGTTTCACCCGCCACAGCGGCCGCGTCGGCCATCACCGGCAGGCTCACCGATCCGAGGGAATTTATTGGGGGTGGTTAGGATAAGCGTCCTAAAATTTGCGGGAAGGGCTTGGGTCTTCGGAGACAACATAAGTACCGACCACATAATTTCAGGGAAGTATAAGTTCGGCTCAATATCGACCCTTGAAGGAATGCTCCCACACCTATTCGAGGAGGTTAAGCCGGGCTTCCATGAAAAGGTTAGGGAGGGTGACGTCGTTGTCGCGGGGAGGAACTTCGGGATGGGATCCAGCAGGGAACACGCCCCGGCGTTACTTAAGATGGCGGGTGTGAGAGCAATCATCGCTAAATCGTTCGCAAGGATATTCTACCGTAACGCGATTAACCTCGGGTTACCGCCTATTGAAGCCACCCTCATACCTGAAGTTACTGAGGAGGGGGACACTATTGAGGTCAGCTTAATTGAGGGGAAGGTCTGCAACGTAGATAAGGACTTGTGCGAGAACTTCAGGCCTTTCCCGAATGAGATCTTGAAGGTCATTGCGGAGGGAGGGATCGTCGCATACATAAAGAACCACGGTGGTTTACCTTGGGGTACAGGGTAGGTGTTATTAGGGGGGACGGTGTAGGGCCTGAAGTCATTCCTCAAGCATTGAAGGCTCTCCAAGCCGCTTACCCTGATCTCGAGTTCGTGGATATTAAGGCGGGATATGCTTACTTTAAGAGTACAGGGAGGCCTATTGAGGAGGGAGGGCTGGACCTAATCAAATCGCTTGACGCCACCATTAAAGGACCTCTCCAAACCCCGCCAGGCCCGAACACAATGAGGAGCATCAACGTATTTCTAAGGAAGGAGCTGGGACTCCACACGAATGTCAGACCCTTCACCAGCTACAGAGGGGTCTCCCTTCATCAGGGTTTCGAATTCGTGATATTCAGGGAGAATCTAGAGGGTCTTTACTCGGGAATTGAGGGCAGGATACACAACACTGCCGTGTCTCTGAAGGTAGTTACAGCTGAGGAAACTAGGAAGGTCGTGCGTGAAGCCTTAAGGTACGCTGAGATGAAGGGTTTAAGGAGGGTGACGGCAATTCACAAGGCCAACATACTCAAGGAGTCCGACGGGCTTTTCAGGGAGGTTTTCTGGGAGGAGGTGAGGGGTAAGCGTTTCGAAGCTGATGAGCTGTTTGTGGACGCGGCAGCGTACTGGATGGTTAAGGACCCAGTCCGATTCCAGGCTTTAGTGACGCCGAACCTCTACGGCGACATCCTAAGCGACCTAGCCGCAGGAATTACGGGTAGCTTAGGTCTCTGCGGCTCCGCCCAGATAGGGGACGACGTAGCCGTTTTCGAACCAGTTCACGGAACAGCACCTGACATAGCCGGTAAGGGCATAGCTAACCCGATCAGCGCGGTGAGGGCCGCCGCGCTCCTCCTGGAGTACTT
>JAGHCP010000076.1 GCA_021160415.1 Desulfurococcales archaeon | reverse complement strand
GGTTAAGATAGGCGTGACCGGTGGGAAGGGTGGCACAGGTAAGTCCACTGTAGCAACGAACTTAGCCGCGGTGCTAGCAAGTGAGAGAAAGGTTGTTCTCGGCGACTTGGATGTGGAGGATCCTGTAGATCACATACTCCTAGGTGTTGAGCTCCAGGGGGAGGAACCCGTTAAGATAATGCTACCAGTAATTGACTACAGCAAGTGCACGTCGTGTGGTGTGTGCGTCAAGATCTGCGACACAGGAGCTCTGATAGCTTCGAAGGACGGCAGGCCTTTCGTCCTGCCAAGGCTCTGCAGCGGTTGCCGGTCATGTTACTTCGCATGCCCCGAAAAAGCCATAATTGAAGGAGGCAGGATACTGGGGTACACGTACCGTACCGACGTGGCACTACAGGACGGCCTCACCTTCCAATTAGTTACCGGGATGCTAAGGGAGGGTGAGGAACACACATCACCGGTTGTCATAGCGGCTAGGGAGAGAGCTACCTCGGTAGCTGAAGACGTTCTCTTAGTTGATACATCAGCAGGTACAGGGAACAATATATCTATAGCTCTTGAGGGCGCTAAGCTCGCGATAGCTGTTACGGAGCCAACGCCTCTAGGGCTCCACGACTTAGAGAGCATTCTAGAACTCACCTCGATCATGGGGATAGAGACCTGGGTGGTTGAGAACAGGGCCGGGATAGGTTCTGACGAGAAAGTGGTGGATGTAGCAAGGAAATTCGGTGTGGAGGTTAAAGCAAAAATACCGTATTCGAAGGAACTGATTAAACACTACGTTCAGGGTGTGCCGATAGTTTTAGGGGCCTCCGACTCCGAGCCAGCTAGGGTCCTGAGGAGCTTAGGACGTGAGCTTTTGGAGGTGATGTGAGGTGCTTGAGCTCGTAATAGCTTCAGGTAAGGGTGGGGTCGGGAAATCAACTGTTTCGTCATCCATCCTTCACTACATGCATGGAGAGGGTAGGGAGGTCTTCGCGGTAGACGCAGATGTTGAAGCGCCGAACCTGCACCTCATCTTCGGGATTAAGGAGTGGAAGGTTGAGAAACCCTACAGCGAGGGCTGGGTAGCTAAGATAGATAGGGCGAGGTGCGATGAGTGCGGTATATGCCGCGCTGAGTGTCCTTTCAGAGCGATAAGCGTTAAGGATGGCAGGCACGTCATAAATGAGGTTATATGTGAGGGGTGCCTTACATGTAGCCTTGTGTGCCCGAGGAGAGCTATTTACAGGGTTAGGGTTGATGAAGGTGTTGTGAGGGCGGGGAACACGGGTTATGGCTTCGGTATCGCGGGAGCTAAGCTAAGGGTAGGAAGGCCTAACTCAGGTAAGCTCGTAACTGAAGTGAAGAACCTAGCTAAGGAGATAGGGGGGAGCAAACCCACATACATCGTTGACGCTCCCGCAGGCATAGGTTGCTCAGTAGTGTCAGCACTCGCCGGCTCGAACGGAGTTGTGTTGGTAGTTGAGCCCACCCCGGCATCGCTGGCGGACGTTAAGAGGCTTCACAGGCTTGCGAAGCACTTCATGCTTCCGTCGGCTTTAGTGATTAATAAAGCAGACATAAACCCCGAATTCGCGGACGAGATACTGAGGTGGGCTAAGGAGGAGAACATATACTACTTAGGTTCTGTGCCGTACGACGATGTGGTCCCTAAGTCAATGGTCGCAATGAAGCCTCTCCTGGAATACGCACCGAACTCGAAAGCAGCCATTGCGTTAAGGGAGATCTCCAAGAAGTTCATGGAGGTTCTGGTAGATGGGTGGCGTGAGTGGTTCAGAACCTACAAACCTAAGAAGCCCGAGCCCTACATCCCATTAATTATTAAGCCAAGCCAGAACATAAAGTGAGGTGTGGAAGATGAGGTTAGCTTTCGTTACGGATGAGGACTCAGGCCTCAAATCAAGGATCTCCTCAAGGTTCGCCCGTGCGAAGAACATAGTCTTGGTTGATGTTGATGATTCGTGGAACGTGGTTAAAGCAGATACCGTGCATAACACGGCGGCGGAGAGCGGCAGCGGTGCAGGGGTTAAAATAGTTCAGACACTGGCTGATCTGAAGGTGGACGTAGCTGTAGGTCCGTCCTTTGGCCCCAACGCAGCCCTGGCTCTGAATGAAGTAGGAATTAAGTCCGTGACAGTACCTCCAGGGATAACCATTGAAGAAGCTCTGAATGAGGTTAAGGAGAAGATTTCAGGTTGAACCCTGTTTAAAGGTGTTTAAGTACAGAAAACCTTTCTTTTAAAGAATTAAGAGTAGATTTGTAATCGAAACCCTAAACTATTCCAAGGTGGGATAGTGAAGTACACGTACTTCTGCAGGGGTGTGAAGCCCTCAGTAACTAGGAAGAAGAGAATAGCGATAATAGGTGCAGGTCCTGCAGGCCTAACGGCTGCAGGGTTCCTGGTTTGTCAAGGTTATCAAGTGGAAATATACGATAAGTTACCACTGGGTGGAGGTCTCATGAGCTTCGCCATACCTTCATGGAGAATAAAAATAGAGAGCGTAAAGGAAGGGGTGGAGGATCTTGAGAGGAACTTCGGTGTGGAGTTCCATTACTCCACGAAGGTTGTATGCGGTAAGAGGCATGATGAGGGTGACGAACTAAGTAAGGATGAAATGTCCCTCGCCGACCTAATTGAGCAGTATGACGTCGTGTTAATTGCCACAGGGACTTGGGGCTCCAGGAAGATGGGGATCCCTGGTGAGGACGCAGAGGGAGTTGACACAGCCCTCAACTACCTGTTCAAGATAAGGGCGCATGAGTTAGGCTACATGCCTGAACCACCAGCTCCTAAGAGGGTCGTTGTTGTTGGTGGGGGACTCTCAGCCATAGACGCAGCGGAGGTCTACCTAAAGAGAGGAACGTCGGAGGTTTACCTAGTGTATAGAAGAACAATTAAGTACGCCCCAGCTGGCGAGAATGAAATGAAGAGGTTAAGTGACCTTGGAATTAAGGTCATGGAGTTAACTAACCCGACGAAGGTTCTGGTCGAGGATGGGAAGGTTAAAGGGGTGGAACTCATCAAGATGAAGCTAGGTGAGCCCGACAGCAGCGGTAGGCCGAGGCCTGAACCCATACCTGGAAGTGAGTTCACGATTGAGACGGACATGTTTGTTGAAGCCGTAGGAGAGGTGTCAACTCCACCCATAGGTAAAGGGTGCTCTGACCTGGGCATAGAGACCGACAGGAAGGGAAGAATTAAGGTTGATGATAAGTTCAGGACAAGGAACCCGAAGGTGTTCGCTGCTGGGGACGTCGTTACAGGCCCGAGCCTCATAGGTAACGCAGTTAAGCAGGGGTTGATGGCTGCGAGGTCAATACACACCGTTTTGACCAGCAAGTAAATTTTTCACTCAACAACCTCAACCGATGAGATGCATTCTGGGGGAACTCTGAGCACCACTCTGACAGCTTTAGATGCTTTAAAAACCTCAAACCCTTTACTCCTCAAACACTCGGCATTCACAATCAAAAGAGCTACTGGCCTACCATGCCTCAGCCCTGTCTCGATGGCATCATCTGGGCTGAGAGTTAAATGCACCCATAACCTCCTACCTCTGAGAAGGCCTGACCTCATGATGCTTTGAAGATTGGTTACAGGCGTGCCATGGTAAAGAACCTTCACATCATTATCAACTTCGTACTTTATCCTCGCTGGAATCGAGTGGCCATACCTAGCCCTAATCATGCCGTCCCTAACTTCGAAGCGACCCTTAGGGTCAAGGTAGGCAACGGCTAGGATATGAGTTGGCTTAACCCACGAGAACTTCTTCCATCTCCTCCTTATACCCTCAGCCAGCTTCTCTATTGAGACCCACCCTTCAACATCTAAGATGATTCCTGCCTCGAAGGGTATATGCCTTAGGACCGCAGTCATGACTCTGCTCAGTGCTACTCTAGCTTTGCCATCGAGGAGTAGGTGTGGTTTTTCTGCACACTGAGTTGGATCCTCTACGAAGATCCCATTTCCACAATCAAATACCGGTTTACCCACCTTGTTTATTTCCCTCCTACCTAATCATATGGTTGTTAACTGATTCATTAATGTTGAGAGGTGAGGGCTGTGGATATAAAGGACAGTAAGTCTCGCATGGCGTCTGGACTAGGTGCTTTGCTTATAACGACGTTGTTGTGGGGGACTTCGTTCCCCGCAATTAAGCTAGCAACTCAAAGCGTTGACGGAATTACCTATACGTGGGTTAGAGGGGTAATATCCCTTGCAGGCCTGACGCCAGTAGTGCTCTATTTTTTAGCTAAGGGAAAGGTAAGGAGGGATGCTATTGTCGGTGGGTTAGCGACTGGCGTTGTCTTTGCTTTAGCATTGTGGCTCCAGGGATGGGGTACCTCTTTAACTACAGCATCTAATTCCGCCTTCATTACAGGGCTTAACGTGGTAATCGTTTACGGGATTGATGCCTTAATTAAAAAAGAGCCTTACGGGCTCCGCGGTTTAATTTCACTTACACTCTCTGTCATAGGTCTCTACCTGATTTCAGGAGGGATGTCTGGAGTTAGGATAGGGGATTTGCTGGTCCTCGGTTCGGCTTTCTTCGCCGCTCTTCAGGTAGAGCTTATCCATAAATACTCCTCCTCGAATCCTTCAGTGTTTGTATTTTTCGAGATGGTGCCCATGAGTTTCTTCGTAGTCGCGGATATGGTTAGGGGTTTCAACTGGGTTGGGATTGCTGAGGCTCTGCCTTACCTGATTTATTTGGGCTTAGTATGTAATGATGTAGCTCTTGCTTTCCAAGTTTACGGTCAGAGGCATTTCCGCGCATATGAAGCTGCAGTGGTCTACCTCCTGGAACCCGTGTCAGCTGCTGTATTCTCTTACTTAGTTTTGGGGGAGGTGTTAACTCTTAAAAACTACTTAGGTGCGGCCCTAATAGTGCTCGCTATGGCTGCAGTTACGGTTAAGGTTGGGGGAAGTGAGTTGAAAAAAGTTTAATCTAAGATAGTTATTTTCCCATCCTTCATGAAGACCTCTCCATCAACTATGACGGTGGGCTTAGGCTGGACGAAGTCCTCATGCAGATCTGAGGGATTCCGACCGCCGAAGTGGCTGTTATCCCCTATCGCTATGTGGACAGTACCCAATATCTTCTCAGCCTCTAACACGTTGTCAGCCCGCTTAGCGTTAGGGTTAGTTCCGATGCCGAGCTCCGCTATGTTTCGTCTGGAGACATGCGCATCGTCATCGTTTCTGGGCTCTAACCCCAAGGCATTCCTGAAGTTGTCACCGACTTCACCTCCACCCTCTATTTTATGTACTCGGCCGTCCCTCACGTAGAACTTCATGTCCTCCTTGAGGTTAGGGTACCACCCTGCAGGCGCCACGAACACTCCGTTAGCAGTCCCTTCTAAGGGAGCTATGTAAACCTCACCAGCAGGAAGATTCCCCCACTCACCAGGTTTAGTGTAAAGCCCGGTGTCAACATGCCAAGCTCTGCCTTCGATGCTGAAGTATATGTTCGTCCCGAATTCATTTGTTATGTGAACCTCTTTCCTTCCTTTAAGCCACTCAGCAACTCTCTCGGATGTGTCCTTAATCCATAGATAATCCGCAGCCATAGGTCCTCCAGGCTCGAACATGTGAGCTGTGAAGCCCGGCATGCTTGCCACTCTGACCCCCGATGATGTAGCTTTCTCTCTTGCGTTAGTGTGTGAAAGTGAATACGTGGTTATAGCTATCACAACATCTGCATCCTTCATGAGATCAGCGACGTAGGATGGGGGCTCCGCTCCATGCATACCTGTTAAGGAGTACACTCTGAAGGAAAATTCGTTGTTGTAAAACGCTTCCCTGCCGATTTCATACACAGCTTTAGCAAGCAGTGACCTCTCCACAATAACTTCCAATCTCGAGGAACCCATAGATTCCCAATCCTTCCTTGCTGGGTAGTCATTGAGAATCAGTACTCTTTCCCCCTCTTTAAGAC
>JAGHCP010000091.1 GCA_021160415.1 Desulfurococcales archaeon | reverse complement strand
GACATAGGCGTCATACCCTCAATAGTTGACACCGTTATCTTTATAGAGGAAGGTGAGGTGAGGAAGGTGTATGAGCTGAACCTCACGGTTAAACTGCCTACAGGGCTTAGGGAGGCTGAGCTCGCGAGGCCCGTCATAGAGGTGAGGGACTTCATAACCGGAGGCCTTGAGTACGAGATCTACACGTTCGGGGAGCAGACAATTGTTGTGCCTGTGCGTGGTGCAGGAGTGTCGGCCCTAGAGGCGAAGCTCAGGAGGGTTCTCTCAAGCATCATCCCGTCAGCGGAGATCAGGATCGACGGGGGGAACGTAACCATCCTCGTACCTAGGGAGGACTCGAAGGCCTTAAGGAAGGTTAGGAGGAAGCTGAGGAAAATTGAGAGCCAGTACGGCATAAGCATAAACTTAAGGCTTATCTGACGCGGTAATCCCTTATAAGTTCAGAACGTCTTAAATGAGTAGGTGCTTGAATGGGTAGGAGAAGTAGGAAGAGATACAAGAAGATCGTGAGGCCTCAGAAGAGGCTTCCTAAGGTGTTCCAGTGCCCATCATGCGGCCTACCAACACTCATAATTGACATGGAGACCTACACTGACGAGTTAGGGTTTGAGAAGAAGAAAGCCGTCATCAAATGCATGAACCCGAAGTGCGGCTTAAGGGCTGAACTAACAGGCCTCCCAACACTTTACAGTGAGGTGGATGCGTACTCGAAATTCCTTGACGCTCTCGACAAAGGTGAGGTTAAAGTGACGTATGAACAGGTATCGGAGGGTGAGGGGGAGGGTGAAGAGTGATTCCGTACACAGGTACCTAAAGAATAAGGTATCCTATAACGAGAAGATCCACCTAACCCTAATAGATCCGGATAAAGTAACCAGCTTCGAGGAATTGGAGAGAATAGCTGATGAACTATTTAGTGCCGGAACAGATGCGTTCCTGGTCGGAGGCTCTGTCGGCGTTTCCGAGAGAGACGTAGATGAAGTCGTCAAAGCTCTGAAGAAGTTCAACCTACCCGTGATATTATTCCCCGGCAACATATCAGGCCTTTCTAGGGAGGCCGACGCATTACTATTCATGTCACTACTAAACTCGGATGATCCCTACTTCATCGTTGGAGCAGCTGTGCTCGGAGCCCCCATAGTACTTAGGTACGAGCTGGAAGCGTTGCCAACGGCCTACATAATCGTGGGTTACGGAGGTGCTGCAGGCTACGTGGGTAGGGCAAGGCCCATACCGTACGAGAAACCCGAGCTCGGAGCAGCATACGTGCTTGCTGCTAAATACCTCGGCATGAAGTACGTGTACTTAGAAGCCGGATCAGGTGCTCCTGAACCAATCCCGCAGGAATTCATATTTACATCATCCAAGGTTAAGGGGGATGCCGTACTTATCGTTGGCGGGGGGATACGGACACCGGATCAGGCGTTGAACGCTGTCAAGGCTGGCGCTGACGCCATCGTCACAGGAACCGTGATCGAGAAGAACCCCAAACAAGCAACTGAAATTGTGAAAGCCGTGAAGAAATACTCAAGGAAACATTAATAATCACCCAATAATTAACGATTAATGGCTGCGGCGGTCGTCCAGCCTGGTCTAGGACGCCGGCCCCCCAAGCCGGAGATCCCGGGTTCAAATCCCGGCCGCCGCACCAAAACAACAGTAGATGTTCCTTCACCTACTTCGAACTGTTTTAACCATACACTAAAGGCCCAGCCTCGTAATAATTTCCTAAGCATGAAGAAATAGTCTAATGCTTACCTCTTAAGGCTGTGTGAATTTTCCTTACTTAAGCTAAGTGCTTGGTTAGTTCATTCTTAACTTCACGTAACTCGCCTGAAACTCTTATTGAGCCTTCCTTTAGTATTGCAATGTAATCTGAAATTCTTGTTGCTTGGTCTACGTAGTGAGTAACTAGAATTATAGTTGTGTCGTTCTTGAGGTTTCTTAACGCTTCCTCTATTCTCTTCGTGTTTGCTGGGTCTATGTTCGCCGTAGGTTCGTCTAAGAGGAGGAGCTTAGGTTTCATTGCTAATGCCCTAGCTAGGCAGAGCCTCTGCTTCTGACCACCGCTTAGTTCATGAGGCTTCGCGTTAAGCCTCTCCTTCACTTCATCCCAGAGCATCGCCTTCCTTAACGCCCACTCCACCAGATCGTCGAGTTCCTTCTTCGTTCTAGCTAGACGGTTAGTTCTGGGTCCTAGGGCGACGTTGTCATATATAGTCAGGTGGGGGAAGGGGTTAGGTGTTTGGAACACCATACCTATACTTCTCCTGAGGAGGTACGGATCAGCCTTTAAGACGTCCTCACCAAATACGCTTACCTCCCCCTCCACCTCGGCTTGAGGCACTAAGTCTATGAGCCTATTAATCACTCTGAGTAGAGTCGTTTTGCCCGAACCTGAAGGACCCATCACAGTGTAGATAACACCCTCAGGGACCTCCAAGTTGATCGACTTCAGAACCTCCCTGCCCTTTATCCTCACGTTCAATCCTTTAATTTCGACAGCATTCCCCATCAATCCACGACCACCCCCTTAACCATCGATCTGAATGTTGCAAATAGAGCGATGTACAGCATGAGGAGGATAAGCGCGGCTCCCCAAGCCACTTTGTGGTAGTTCTCGTAGGGAGAGGTTGCGAAGTCATATATCAATAAAGGTATTGCGTCTGCCGGTCCAAGAAGCCCTGTAAAGTACACATGCCTTAGGCCACCTATAGTGAAGAGGAGGGGAGCAGTCTCACCCGAGGCTTTGGCCAGCCCGATGAGAAGGCCTGTAATTATTCCTTTCCTAGCTATCCCAGCGAACACCTTAGTCACTGCTTGAAATCTTGTGAGACCTAATCCGTACGCCGCTTCCCTGTACGTTCTAGGGATTGATGAGAGGGCGGCCTCTATGTTTACGTAGATGTACGGTAGCGACACAATTGTTAGGGCGGCGACACCCGCGATAAGCGAGAAAGTGCGTGTAGGAACCACCAGGATCGAGTAAGTAACTATCCCTACCAGAACGGTCGGGATCCCTGAGAAGGACCTCACAACTAAATTCACTGCCCTGCTAAGTAGCGTTGCAGGGAACTCAACCGCTAACACGGCAATCAGGAACGCTACTGGGAGGCCGATCAAGGAAGTCAGTGTCATCAAGATCAAGGTACCGACGAGTGAGGGCCCTATACCTCCTAGGCCTCCAGAAATCGGGGATGGGGGTAGGGACGTCAGGAATTCCGGGCCTGCCTTAATTAGAGCGGCCGAGCCCTCCAAAATAACTG
>JAGHCP010000050.1 GCA_021160415.1 Desulfurococcales archaeon | reverse complement strand
GTTCACGGGGAGGGTTGCGGCAGGCCTCGCCGAGCTCGGCTTGATGTCTGCTGTGGTCATCGCTTCAGGGTACCTGCTGGGGGCTAGGATTTACTGGAGCCCGCTCGAGCTCAGGTATTGGTTAGTGCCGCTGAACTTCGCAGTCATAGGGGTGACCACCATAGGGCTCGGTGTGTTGATGGCGGCCCCAGCTAGGACCTCAAGCGGGGCTTCATCCCTAGCGATATCCTTGGGACTCGTCCTCGCCTTCATGACGGGGGTCTGGTTCCCTAAGGAGTGGCTTCCTCAAGCGTTGAGGTTTGTGGCGGACTGGTTCCCCGTGACGGTCTCGCTCGACGTGGTTAGGGATATTATGGTGTGGGGGTCGCCGCTTGAAAAAGTTGTGTTACCTACGGCAGCTACCCTAGCTTTCGGAGTTGGGGTTATAGGGTTGGCCGGGCTGGTTTACAGTAACCTGTTGAGGAGGATGATGGAGTAAGTAATAACCCGGTTATTTTAACGCTTTTAAACCACCTTATTACAGAATCCGGGAGGTAGGATGGGGTACGGCTTCAGCATTGAGCCCGTACCTCCGGAAGGCAGGAAGTACGGCTTCACGGAGAACTTCGCGATTTGGTTCGGGGCAGGAATAAGCATCGCGGAGTTCTGGGCGGGAGCTACACTTGTCGCTTCACCCCTCAACGTCTCGCTTAAGTCCGCATTGGTGGCGATACTTCTGGGGCACGCCATAGGTAACGCGTTGCTGGCCGCGATAGGTTACGTAGGCGTTAAGACAGGCCTTCCGACGATGGTGATATCGAGGATGGCGTTAGGCCTTAGGGGTTCGTACCTCGTCTCAGCTCTGAACTACCTGCAGCTCATAGGGTGGACGGCCGTGATGCTGGTCGTCGGGGCTTTAGCGATGAATAACTTATCCGTCACTTACGGTTTAGGGAATCTCTACGTCCTGTGGGTTGTTGTGTTAGGCGTCCTCGTGACTGCGTGGACCCTCATAGGCCCTGAGAGGTGGGGCGGTGTTGAGAAGGGGGCTGCGGTCCTCCTCCTAGCCCTAACAGCGTGGTTGGGTTACGTCCTCTTCAGCAGGTACGGTGTGACCCCGTTCACCAACTCAGACCTGAAGCTCGACCAGAACTTCTGGATAGCCCTCGATCTCGTCATAGCGATGCCCGTGTCTTGGGCCCCCCTAATAGCTGACTACGCCAGGTTCTCGAGGAAGCCCTCACAGGGCTTCTGGGGTAGTTACGTGGGGTACTTCATATCCAGCGGTCTTTTCTACGTTTTCGGCGCTTTCAGCAACTTCGTCATCCATGAGTCAGACCCGATAAGCGTGATAGTTTACTACGGGTTAGGCGTGCCTGCGATGGCGGTGATAGTGTTCTCAACTATCACCACGACCTTCCTCGATGTCTACAGCGCTGCAATAACGTACAAGAACCTCAGGCCCTCAGCTAACGCTAAGCTCCACGTCCTTATTGTCGGGGCTTTAGGGACGGCTTTAGCATTAGTGTTCCCCACGACGCAGTACGAGTGGTTCCTAATCCTTGTTGGCGGGGCGTTCGTAAGCCTCACAGCAGTGATGATAGCTGACTACCTGGTTAGGGCTGCTGAGTACTCCCCTCAGAAAGTGCTTAACCCCGGAAACGGTTTCAGGTGGGGTGCACTTGGGATTTGGGGATTCGGCTTTGCCTTCTACGTCCTGTTAGCTGCTCCGGGCCTCATACCGGGTCTCTACATCCCCCTATTCTCGGAGTTGGGGGCTGCCGCAGGCAGCTCAATCCCGACACTGGCAGCTGTATTCATCCTTTACTTCATATACACCTTCCTTAGGAGGTGGTTGAGATGGGCGGGAACGTGATAGGTAAGGTGAGCAGGAAGGTTTTCGAGGAGATAATATATCCTAGGCTGGGCCTCCCAGATCCCTCCATAAAAGTTGGCCCTAAATTCGGCGTTGACTTCACGGTGATTGAGCTAGGGAATAAGGACCTAATAGTTGAGGTCGACCCGGTGTTCGTCGTGCCTGAGTACGGGTGGGACAGGAGTTCCTGGTTCGCTGTCCACATACTTGCGAGCGACGTCGCAGTCTCTGGCGTCCCTCCGAAGTACCTATTCATAGACCTTAACCTACCTCTGAGCATGAGTGAGGATGAGTTCCGCACGCTGTGGGAAGGGATCCATAAGGCCTGCACGGAGTTAGGGATATCGATAGCTGCTGGCCACACCGGGAGGTACGGAGGTGTGGACTACCCTATGATCGGCGGTGCAACGATGGTTGGGGTGACGGATAAGGGTAACTACGTAACGCCGGAGATGGCTGAGCCCGGCGACGCCGTCATAATGACTAAGGGTGCAGCGGTGGAGACCGCTGGGATACTTGCTACGATGTTCCCTGATGTCTTAGAGAGGAGGTTCGGCCCCCGCTTCGCTGAGGAAGCGAGGAATATTTTCTGGCTTCAGTCAGTAGTCAAGGACGCCCTAACATTGGCTAAGGTCGGCCTCAGGACCGGGGTTACGGCGATGCATGACGCCACCGAGTACGGTGTGTGGGGCGCCCTACACGACGTTGCTGAAGCTAGCGGCGTGGGGATCGTCGTGCATGAGGAGAAGCTCTTCATGAGGGAGGACGTCAGGAAGGTCGTGGAGGCGTTCAGCAGCTTCACAGGCATCGACGTGGATCCCTATGCAGCAATAAGTGAGGGTACCTTGATAGCGACTGTGAAGCCATCCAAGGTTGAGGAGGCGCTTAAGCTCCTCAGGGATGAAGGCATAGAGGCCGAAGTTATCGGGGAGGTCGTTGAGGGCAGAGGCGTCAAGCTGGTTAGGGAGGACGGGTCCGAGGAGGAAGTGAGGGTCCCGGAGAAGGACCCGTTCTGGGAGGTCTTCTTTAAGACCCTAGACATCATTAAGGGTGGTGAAGGATGAAGGGGAGGAAACCTCTCCCTGTAGCGATTACTATCGCGGGGGTTGACTCAGGCGGGGGCGCCGGGGTAGCGGCTGACCTCAAAACGTTCGCAGCGTTAGGGGTCCACGGGGCTTTAGCTGTCACGAGCCTCACCGCTCAGAACACAGTTGAGGTCAGAGCTATTCAGGACCTCGACCCTGAGATGGTTGAGGCGCAGGTTGAGGCCGTCGCGGATGATTTAGGGATCGACGCCGGGAAGACCGGGATGCTGAGCAACGAATCCATAATTAAAGCGGTCGCTAGGGTCGTAGGTAAGTACGGCTTCCCCCTCGTGGTTGACCCGGTTATGATAGCGAAGTCAGGCGCTAAGCTCCTCAGGGATGAAGCGATTAAAGCCCTCATAGATCAACTCATACCTAAGGCCGCGGTGGTGACGCCTAACGCCCCGGAAGCCTCGAGGTTAACCGGGATCGACGTTAAGGACTTGAGGACAGCTAGGGAGGCAGCTCAAGCAATAGTTGAGGAATTAGGGGCTGAAGCTGCCGTGGTTAAGGGAGGGCACCTCAGCAGTGAGTACTCGATCGACGTGCTTTACTTTAGAGGTGATTTCGAGGAGTTCAGGGCGCCAAGGATTGATTCGGGAACAACCCACGGGACAGGGTGTTCGTTCTCCGCAGCCATAGCTGCGGGCCTCGCGAAGGGCTTAAGAGTACCTGAGGCGGTCGGCGAGGCGAAGAGGTTCATAACGGAAGCGATTAAGTACGGCCTAGCTCTAGGCGCTGGGCACGGCCCAGTCAACCCTACGGCATGGGTGGCCATCCCAG
>JAGHCP010000017.1 GCA_021160415.1 Desulfurococcales archaeon | reverse complement strand
TTACTACATAGACCCCCCTGAAATCCCTGCGTGCGGGGTCGAGGGCGTTAAGATACTGACACCCTCTGTGTGCGGGAGGTTTAAGTTATGAAAACTATGAATTTCTTCGGATAATCTCAATCATTTTTTAATGGTTACGGTCTTCATTCAATCATGCTTATACATAAATAAATATGTTTCAAGTGAGTTACACCTAATTTATCAGCTTATAGGAGTTGTCAAGAGATTTAAGTAAGGAAATAAATTTTTATACTTTTTAATAAACCTTAATATCACAGGTAGAGAATGATGACTGAAGTTAGGAGGGTTCAGAAGTTCGGCAGGTCAACGCTCATGATTTCACTGCCCTCATCATGGGTTAAGTCCGTTGGGCTCTCACCTGGGGACACTGTGGGTATTGAAGTTCTGGAGGACGGAACGCTGAGGCTCGCCCCTCTAAGCATGATGAAGAAGAAAGCGGAACGCGTCCTTAAGATTAAAGTAGGTCACGCCTCCTCGGAAACCCTCCTCACCCGCGCGATTTACGCAGGCTACCTTCTCGGAATGGACACCATAGTGATCGAGTCCACAGGGGGGGTGCTCTCAGAGGAGCAGCTTAAGATAATAAGGAACACCGTCGTGAACCTTATCGGAGCGGAAATAATTGAGAACACACCGAACAAGATAACGATGCAGGTACTCATAGACGCAAGCAAGTACTCAGCCGCAACAATAATTAGCAGGATGGGTAACCTGGTTCGCTTCATGATCCAGCACATAGAGACAGCGATTCTTGAAGGGAAGGGTTATCTGCTTAAGGAAGTGACTGAGTTGGAGAAGGAAGTAGATAGGCTTCACGCCTTAACTGTGAGGCAGCTACTGCTCTCACAAGTAAATAGATCCTTGGGGAAGTACCTCGGGATAAAGCCCTCCTTAGCTACTGAGTATAGGGGGGTTGTGAGGGCTTTCGAGGAAGCATCGGACGCGCTGAGCGAGGCCGCAGAGATACTTATGAAGGGTGGGAACGATGTCCTTAAGAAGCTCAGGGATAGGGACGACATGCTTAAGGAGTGCCTCGACACGTTACTCCTGATAGTTGACCGCACAGACAGGAGCCTGAAAACCATGGATCCCTACTTAGTGAATGAAGTTATAAACCTGATTAAGGAGTACTACGGCCACGTCAGTAAGTACAATGAAATGGTGTTTAAGAGGTTAGGGCTTGATAAGTCCTACCTATCCATAAGGGAATTCATCGACAGACTGAATGAAGTGAGCAGGGAGATGGAAACCATAGCTGAGACGGCCTTCGACATAGCGATTGAGAAGACCGGCGAGCTACTCGACATAAGTAAGACTTACGTGTAGAGAGTGAGGTATACACTTAAAAAGTGGTTCAGGGCTGGTCATATACCAGCCCCTATCTCATCAGCTATGTCCTTCAGCCCGAGGGACACAAGCTTAGCCTTAGTAGGCACTCCGTCCTTGCTCCAGCCCCTAGCCTGATAGTACTCATCCAGCATCCTGTCAAGCTCCCATGGAGGTACATGCAAACCCTTACTAGGTCCTTCAGGTATGGGCTCCCATAGAATTCTATACGGTAGCGTGTCGTCCTTCCTTCTGAAGCCCTCCCTAGCATTGAATGCTCGGGCGACGTTAATTATTCTCTCGCCTATCACCATGAGGTCCGACTCAGTGAGCTCTATCCCGGTCACTGCCTGTATAAGTTCAGGGAAACCCTCGAGGAAGTACATATGTCTCGAGAACTTGCATACACCGGTCGCGTCGTATATGGCCATGAGGTTCTCATGGGTAGCTATCTCGAACCCCTTCCCCTCACCCTTAGTTCTGTCGACGTCGCTGAAGACCCACCACTTACCCACCAGCTCGGTCCCGTACGCACCGCTTGTTAGGTGGTCCGCACCCCTTACGCTAACCGCGAAGGCTAAAGCCATGCCTTTAATGCCCCTAACGTCGTATGCGGGGGGCTCCATACCTTTAACGTGGAGCGCGAACTTCCAACTCTCCTTACCTAAAGCTTCACTCGCCCTCTTAACACCGTCCGCGAGAAGCTTACCTAGCTTGCCTTCCCTGTAAGCCATGCGTTTAAGGGCTTCAGCAGCTGCTTCACCGTTCCCGAACCTCAGCTCCAGACCGTCTGTGTCGTCCTTAGTCAGTAGCCCTCTTTCAAATGCCTCCATGGCCCAAGCAATCGTTACGCCTGCGGAAATCGTGTCGAGACCTAAGTTATCCGCTAAGTAGTTCAGGTATGCGACGGTTTCGAAGTCATCTATGTCCAGAACACCTCCGAGCGAGTACAGCGTCTCGTACTCAGGCCCGTCAACCTCGAACGTACCCCACTTCCCGCTATCAACCTTAACGACTTGGCTGCACGGCTTGTTACATGCAGGGCAGGGCCTCCTCCCCACCCTGTATTTCGGGACCCACTCATACGGGTCAAGATCTATCCTTTCCTTCCCTTCCTTCTCAGCCTTCTCATACGCATTCCTGAAGAACCCCATCTGCCAGTTTCTCGTTGGGAAGGTCCCCCTGCTTCTGTTCATCCAGTCAAGGAATTCACCGCTTCCGTACTCCATGTCCGCCTTCGTGGCTGGATGGTCCTTGAAGGCAACTGCCCACTTCGCTATGAGTTTCCTTAACCATTCAGGGTCTGCGATAGGAACCTCCTTACTCCCCTTAACGAGTATCCCCTTAACTTTCTTACTCCCCAGAACAGCGCCTGGCCCTCCCCTAGCGGCTTGACGCCCGTCGCAGTCAATTATGGAGATCTTGCTGAGCTTTTCCCCTGCAGGCCCTATGAAGGCCGTCGCGAACCCGGGGAACTCCCTCTCAGCCTTCTGCCTTGCATCCTCAAGTTTAAGCCCCCAGAACTCCTCTGCCTGAGTCACCTTAGCCTTACCATCCTCAACGACGATTAAGGAAGGCTCCTCAGCAACCCCTTCAACGACCAACATGTCGAAGCCCGCCTTCTTCAGCTGAACCCCTACTTCCGCACCCGCCATAGCTCGTCCGTACCCGCCCGTAAGTGGGCTTTTGAAGTTGAACGCGGTCTTAGACGCTGTGCCTAAGCCTGTCCCCACCAGCACTCCGGGGGTCATGAACAACTTGTTTTCAGGGCCTAGCGGGTCTGAGTGTGGGGGGACTTCCTTGTACAATGCTCTGGTTCCGAAGCCAACCCCGCCCAAGAACATCTTCGGCCACTCAGCGGGGAGGTCCTCCACCTTAACGGTTCCCGACCCCACATCGACTCGGAGGATTTTACCCCAGTAACCGCTCTTAAACCCCATAGCTAAAACTCCTCAGTGAAAAGTGTGTTGAGGGGCGATAAAAGGTTTCCCAAGCACCGAAATCTCCTTTGAGTCACCCGCTTTAAATGGTAACTCCACCAAAAGCCTTAGGTGGGGAACAGCGTTGGTGAGGTTCGAACTGCCTGAAGTTAGTCCTGAGGACGTCGCGGAGCTCGGCGTGTGGGAAGCCTTGGAGGAGTTCCTTATGTCGCTTGAGGCCGCAGGGGCTTCCGAGAAGACCGTTAAGGCCTACAGGGCGGGGATAAGCGATTTCCTGAAGTTTGTGGGTAAGGAGAAAGTCCGGGACTTGAGGGTGGGGGACTTCACGAGGTGGAAACTGGAGAGGATGAGGAAGGGCTTCCCTAAGGGGTCTAAGGACAGGCGTAAAGCTCAGATGACCCTGCATTATTACTCGCTGTACGTCAGGTCCTTCCTTAAGTGGTTAGGGGTGGTTAAGTCAGCTCCCGCGGTATCTAGGCCTAGGGGGAGGAGTCAGGTAAGCGTATTAACGCCTAAGGAGGTTTACGCCTTACTGAACGCCGCCCGAGACGTCATCGACGTGCTGGTAGTTGCACTACTCTTCGAGACAGGGCTCCGTGCTCAGGAGGTGCTCTCCCTAACGATTGACGATATAGATCTAGAGAACCGTGAGATAAAGGTTAGGAACGCTAAGTACGGGGAGGAAAGAACGGTTTTCTTCGGCCCCTTAACTCAAGCAGTGCTTCAAAGGTACCTACGAACTGTTAGTGAGGGGAATAAGCTCATCCCGCTGAGCTACAGCGGGCTTTACAAGAGGCTTAAGTCCCTCGCAAGGCGAGCAGGCGTAGACCCCTCGAAGGTCAGGCCACACATCCTCAGACACACCTTCGCAACGGAAGCCTTGAGAAGGGGTTTGAACCTCGTAGCGCTGCAGACCTTGCTGGGGCATAAGGACATAAAG
>JAGHCP010000018.1 GCA_021160415.1 Desulfurococcales archaeon | reverse complement strand
TGCAGCACCTACGGAGGAGAAAGCGCAGAGAGCTCTAGAAGCGATTAAGGTCGAATTCGAGAAGGTTTATGAGCCTATCCTAGACCCCTTCGAGTCAATGTCGCCTAACGCACCTCCTATACATAAAAGAATATTGAAGGGCGATGAGTGGATAGACGTTAAGAACAACATCGGCTGCACACTCGAGTACAGCGAAGGTGACGTGGATAAGGCATTGAAGGAGGCGGACGTCGCCGTAGAGAGGAAGTTCAGGACTAATAGGAGGTACCACATGCAGCTAGAGCCTAAGACATCGCTTTGTGTCCCTCACCCAGATGGTAGCATAACGATCTACTCAACGACGCAGACAATTCACAACACCAGGATCCTAATCAGCCAGATCTTCGACTTACCCCTGAGCAAAATCAACGTCGTTAAGCTACCTCTGGGAGGTTCATTTGGCTCAAGCATCCAGATAAACCCCGTTGTCCCGATAAGCGTTGCACTGTGCCTCAAAGCGAAGAAGCCGGTGAAGATAACCTTAACTAGGGAGGAGGACATCTACGACCACGTCGCTTACCAGATGCACTTCAAGATAAGGGCTGGGGCAACCAAGGACGGCAGACTGGTCGCTGGAGAGCTCGAGAACATAATGGACATAGGTGCCCACCAGATTCAGGCATACCCGTTGCTCGGAACGGCTCTAGGATGGTTCGTCTCACTGTATAAGTGGAGGAATATCAGATACATAGGCAAAGCGGTCTACACAAATAAGGTCCCGACATGCGCCTTCAGAGGCTACGGAGCCCCGCAGGTCTCATGGGCTGTTGAGACCGTGATCGATGAGATCGCTGAGGAGCTCGGTATAGACCCCGTCGAGTTCAGGCTTAAGAACTACGTAGGCAAGGGAGACGTCTTCTGGGGTCAGGGCCCCACAGTGAAGAGCATCATCCGCTCTGACGGTGTTCCTGAACTCATGCAGAGAGGCAAGGAACTGATAGGCTGGGAGAGGAGGAGGCCGCCTTCGGAGAAAAGCGGCAGGTATAGGAGGGGAATCGGAGTAGGTAGATCCTTCCACACCTCAGGTGCTGGAGGCCCAATATCCGGCGAGGTCATTGACTACACTGGCGCAATCCTCAAGCTCAACGAGGACGGAACCATAGACTACATAACGGCCCTGCAGGACCACGGTGGAGGGACGCTGGACGCTCACGTGAAGATCATTGCTGAGGAGCTAGGTGTTCCGCCCGACCTCATCAACTTGGTGTGGTCAGATACCCAGACAACGCTCTACGATGTCTGCACCCACGCCTCAAGAGGCACTTACGTGGGCGGGGGCGCAGCAGTTCAAGCAGCCAGGGAGCTTAAGAGGAAGATATTTGAGTACGCCATAAGGGTTCTGAACAAGGCCGTGAGCCCGGACGCCCTGAGACTGGGGTACGATGAGGAGCTCGGCCAAGCAGTGGTATACGTTGTTGATAACCCCAACATGAGGGTGACGCTTAAAGACCTAGCCACGATAGCGTGGCAGAGGAACTGGGGCACGATCTCCACAACCGTCACGTACAGAGCTAAAGCAGCACCGCCGAGCTTCACCGTATACTTCGTTGAGGTGGAGGTCGACACCTACACTGGGAAGGTGAGGCCCGTTAAGGTGATTGCCGGAGCTGACGTCGGCACCGTGATCAACCCTGACTATGCTGCAGGGCAGCTCCACGGAGGTTTCGCCCAGGGCTGGGGCATGACGATACTTGAGGATACCCCGTACGACCCGAGGACAGGTGAGCTCATGAACAAAGGATTCATAACTGACTACAAGATAATGACCGCTGCAGACATGCCTGAGCTTGAGGACTTCCAGGTGATATTCGCGCACACCTACGAACCCACAGGGCCACACGGCGCTAAGGGCTTAGGTGAGGCGGCGCTGAATTCAGTAGCAGGAGCGGTGGCTAACGCAATCTACAACGCGATAGGTGTGAGGTTCTACGAGCTCCCCATAACGCCTGAGAGAATCCTCGAGGCATTAAAGAAGGTTGAGAAGAGGTGATCGTAATGGCCCAAACATCAATTAAACCCTCAAGGCATAACCTATACAACACACACATAATACCGGTGAGCTTCGAGTACTTCGCACCCGCCAACCTTCAGGAAGCTCTCGAACTCCTGGACAAATACGGGGCTGACGCGAAGATCTTGGCAGGAGGTACTGACCTACTAGTGAAGATGAAGATGAGGGTTGTGGAGCCGAAGTACGTCATAAACATAAAGAAGCTTAAGGAGCTCGCCTACATAAAGGAGGAAGGAAACGTAGTAAGGATAGGGGCACTAACTAAGTGGAGGCAGCTAGAGAAATCAGACATCATAAAGAAGTACTTCCCCGCACTCTACGATGCTGTCCTAGTGATGGCAGGCACCCAGATAAGGAATATGGCCACCATAGGGGGTAACCTCTGCAACGCCTCACCCGCAGCTGACAGCGCACCGCCACTCATGGTGTACGAGGCTAAGGTGGTTCTAGCCAGCAAGGACGGTGAGAGGGAGGTGCCGATAACGGAGTTCTTCACAGGGCCAGGGAGAACCGTTATGAAGCCTAATGAATTGCTGAAGGAGATAGTGATACCGAAGCCAGAGGAGGGAACAGGGTCAGCATTCATAAAGGTTACGAGAACAGCTATGGACCTAGCTAAGATAAGTGCAGCCACTGCCCTTAAGGTGGAGGATGGTAAGATCAAGCTGGTTAGGATAGCTATAGGTTCAGCCGCACCAACGCCCGTGAGATGCAGGAAGACCGAAGAAGCCCTGACAGGGAAGCCGTTCACGCCTGAACTCATAAGGGAGACTGTGAAGATGGTGCAGGACGAGATAAGCCCTATCGACGACGTGAGGTCGACGGCATTCTACAGGAAGGAAGTCTCCAAGGTTATTGTGGAGGATGCCCTCATGATCTCACATGAGAGAGTGATTAAGGGGTGGTTCAAATGAAGGTCCCAATCGAATTCACCCTTAACGGGGAGAAAGTTAGGATCGAGGTAGAGCCTAACGAGCTGCTGCTCAACGTGCTGAGGGACAAGCTAGGCGTAACTAGCCCTAAGTACGTGTGCGGGATTGGCGAATGCGGTGCATGCACTGTGCTGGTTGATGACGAACCTGTTCTGTCATGCCTCACCCTCGCCGTAGACGTCGATGGCAAGGAAGTCGTAACTGCGGAAGGCCTCGCTAGGGAAGGTGAGTTAAGCGTCGTTCAGAAGGCATTCATTGAGGAAGCAGGTGTTCAGTGTGGCTACTGTACGCCGGGCTTCGTGATAATGATCGACAAGCTACTCAGGGAGAACCCCAATCCAACTGAGGAGGAGATAAGGCAGTACATCAGAGGCAACCTATGCAGATGCACAGGCTACGTCAACATAGTTAAGGCAGCGCTTAAAGCGGCCGAGGAGTTCAAGGCTAGATCTGCTAAAGTTGAGAAAAAATAAATTGTTTAATCAGTCCCCTCTTTTTAAAACAAAAATTAAAGAACAACCATTTAATCCCTTCGAATAACATATACGTGAGGTGTAATATATGAGCCTGAAAGGTAAAGACATACTCTCGGCTTTCGATTTCGAGAGGGAGGACCTTGAGAGGCTTTTCAAACTAGCCGATCAGTTAAGGGAGGAGATGGCTGAGAAGGGCTCCCTAGATTACGCGAAAGGCAAGGTAATGTTGACCGCATTCTTCGAGCCCAGCACCAGGACAAAGCTGAGCTTCCAGTTCGCCATGGTCAAGCTGGGCGGAACCGTGATTGACTTCGACGTCAGCACCTCCAGCCTCCTGAAAGGGGAGAGCGATGTCGACACTATGAAGATCATCGACGGTTACGACCCTGACGTCATCGTCATCAGGCAGAAGCAGCCTTACTTCCCACATAAGGTCAAAGACTTCGTTAAAGCCCCAATACTTAATGCTGGCGACGGCCCACACGAACACCCCACCCAAGCACTCCTCGACGTCTACACCATATGGAGAGAGCTTGGGAAGGTCGACGGCATCAAGATCGGAATCATGGGTGACCTCAAATACGGGAGGACCGCTCCGTCCCTATCATACATGCTTACTAGGTTCAACAACTTGACTATATACTACATAGCGCCGGACGTCATCCAGATAAGGGATGAAGTTATCGAGAACATTAAGGGTAAGGTGAAGTTCGAGAAGGTGAGCAAGCCTGATGAGGTGATCGAGGAGCTCGACGTGCTCTACGTCACCAGGCTTCAGAAGGAGAGGTTCAGCGACCCAGAGGAGTATGAGAGGCTTAAGGGCGCCTACAAGATCGATAAGGACTTCCTAAGCAAGTTCAAGCACATACCGATAATCATGCACCCGCTCCCCAGAGTTTGGGAGCTAGACCCCAGCGTGGACGAGCTACCTCAAGCCAAGTACTTCGAGCAGGCTAGGAACGGTCTCTTCGCAAGGGCCGCACTGGTCAAGGAAGTCCTAGGCGTTTAAGGCGTAAAAAACCTTTTTCCCTCAAGGATCCAGATCTCTGTAATCACTTTAATTTATTGGTGTAAATCATTAAGGAAGAGTTATTTAAGGTCACCCTACAGAAATCCTTGTGGTCAACATGCGGAAGATCTCTGAGAGAGTAAGTGTTTTCAAACCATCTCCTCACAGAAAACTCGTCGCTAAGGTGGACGAGCTCCTCAGGGATGGCAGGGACGTATATAATTACTCGGCTGGGCAGCCAGGCCTTCCGCCCGACGAGGAGTTGATAACGAAGTTCTGCGACGAGGCGCATAAGGACCCCTTCAACCACTTCAGGTACATGAGCACTAGAGGGATGGGAAAGCTAAGGGAAGCCATCAGCGCCGACCTCAAGAAGTACGGCAACATAGATGTCGAGCCCAACAGCATCGTAGTAACGAACGGAGGTGTTGAGGCCTTCAACCTAGCCCTGGCAGTCACCACCGACC
>JAGHCP010000097.1 GCA_021160415.1 Desulfurococcales archaeon | reverse complement strand
GAGATTAGGGTCGTACCACTCCTTAGGTATGCTCGCCTTAACCGTTTTGGCAACAGCTAGCCCTACGTTGGCAGCGTCCAGGACCCTTTCATCAGCTTCCAATGCATCACCCAATCCTGTGTAGTAGGCTAAAGCCCATGGAGGTATGATGAAGCCCATGGAGTTAAGCACGACCATCAGGTAAGCGATGGTCATTATTTCCCCTGAATCTCCGCCGGCCGCTATGAAGCCAGCCGCCTTCCCTTCAACCCATGACCTGCCTTCAAGGATAGCCATGTTCTCAAATACCGTCATCTTATCTATTAATGTCTTTAACTGCCCTGGAGGTCCGTACCAGTATATCGGGGTAGCGATTATCAGCCCGTCAGCGTCTCGTATTTTCCTCAGAACCTCCCAAGCGTCGTCCTCCATTAGGCAGGGAGGTTTACAGAGTTTAATGTCGTCGCTGAGGCAGCCTCGGCAAGGCTTCAGCTCGTAGTCATATAGATGTATAACCTCCGTTTCTATGCCTTCTCGCATCACTGCCTCAACCGCCACACGGAGGAGTTTATAAGTGTTCCCATACTTTCTTGGAGATGCATTGATAGCCAGCACCCTACTCACTCGAACCACCCTCATAAAGGTTGAGGGGATCCTAATTACTTTCCCTATATTCCCCCTGAAGGACCCTCTCCAACCTCACATATAGTTCAGGGACTTGCTTGAGGAGCCTCTCCAGGAACTTATCCGTTACCTCATCACCTCCATGAATGAGCTCCTCCCCCACACGAAGTAGGTTATCAATGAGTGAGGACCTATCCTCCCCTAGGTTTTCAGCTATTTTCTTAACGCACTCCGCAGGGCTCCCGAATTCTACCTCGCAGAAACTCCTCAGAGTTAAGGAAATCTTCACTGTTAAGTACCTCATAGCTAGAGATCGAGTTATTCGCTCATCCTTGAGACCTATTAACTGAACCACGTGGGAGCTGAGCTCACCGAGAACCCCCAAAACCCTCCTTGAGTTCCCTAAGTCCAACGCTGACTGACCCTTTTTTCTACGTTTTCAGACCCAAATATATTTGAGTCGCTATCCAGGATGATTCACGGGTGTGAGGTCTTGATTGATGATGAAGTTCTCTCTAAGGTTAAGGAGGGGTTGAGGGATGCAGGTGCAGATAGGGTTGCATCATCGAGAGATCTGAGTAGGGAATGCAGGTTAGTTGAGGCCGACTTTGGGGATGAGGTGCTCATTACCGCTTTATTCGAAACCCCCGTGGAGGGGGAGGTGCTGTTCAAGATCACACCTTCATCGAGGATTTTCTTCGGCACCCCTAGTTGCAACTCCGTCAAGTACACGCCTTACGGGATCTACGGTTTTGCATCGATGGAGGAGCTGAGGGAGGAAGTAAGGAGGGTTGCTGAGAAGGTCCTAAGGCTGGCCCGAAATGTGTGGGTAGGGGGTCTCGTTTAACACCCTCCTCGGCGTGGTGGGGTAGGCCTCAAGTAACCCCCCTACGCACCCCTCCATCAACTTAACCTTAGGGTGAGTTATGACGTATTCGCCATCTCTAATCCCCGCGTCTGCTAGGACAACCATGTCCTCAAAGCTCCTAGGGCATCGAACCCTCAACCACTTCACAGTGGCGCCGCTTACCTCCTCATATGGGAGGCGGGTCCGCATAGCCCTCAACTCCATTCTTCTCCTGAATTGATGCCTGTCCTTATACACTGCCGGACAGAAATGAATGGAGACGTCGATACCTTCCTCAACAACCCAACGCATAACCTCAACTGCCGTATCCATTGAACCTTCAGCCGCGACACTACCGGGAAGAGGTCTGAAGCCCCTCATGTAGAGGGATGTGTAGTTACCTTCGCTGAACTCAAGCTCGTTCAGGTTAATGTACCTCACCCCCAGTTCCCACGCCTTAATCACAATGTCCTTAAGCGTTCTTAACTGCCCCGGTATCGAGGGGTTCTCAATTCCCAACGTTACGGGGTACTTAAGGGCTTCCTGAATGGCACGCCAAGAGTGAAGCCCTGTTACGTGGATCCTCAGCTCATCCAAGCCCGCGGAAATTAGATCCTCGAGCTTTCTCTGATTCAGTAGGATCCCAGTCGTGTAGAGGTGTATGTGGTACTTGCTTCCGTAGAACTCCTTCAGCGCCCTAATGACCTCCAAGGTCCTGTCAAGCCTTGCGATGGGGTCCCCACCAGTTATCCCTGCACCTTCGGAGCCTGAAACTACTGACTCCGCTATCACGTCCTCAACGGACTCAACTTCCGAGTTATTGGCGAAGAAAACGTCCCTCCCTTTCCTCCACGGGGATAGTGGGCAGTAGTAGCACCTCTCAGGACAAACACCTGTTACGAAAACGACGGTCTTTTTCCCCTCCATGCAGAGCTTACATCCGGGTAAGAGATCCCCGACCCAGCAACCTATGTCGCCGCAGTCCCCCTTGAGGGAAGGTATGGGAACACTCATCTTGGCCAGCCGCTTCCCTTCGATGTTTAAGATTCTGCGGAGGAGATGTAAGAATTGGGCCTTACTGACTGATGACTCGCAAGAATATCCCTTCTCCCAGCTCCTCGATTCCCTCCCTGCTTTCAGGCGTTCCCGGAATTACCTCCGAGACCTTATGCAGAGCCTTAAGGTCGTTGGCCAGTGGCGCCGCTTTCTCAGGTATGTAGAGCTTCGCCTTCAGCTCATCCCTCAACTTCATGCCTTTCTCTTTCTTGTATTTCCAGACAGCCGAGTTAATCCTCATGAGAAGATCTATGAGCTCTGCGTCACCTTCAGCATATTTCAGCTCCTCCTCCGTAAGGACCTCGTAATGAACCCCCTTAGGGGAATACATCTTTCTCCACATGTAGTCCGTGACGTAGGGCATTACAGGGGATAAGAGCTTCAGTATTAGTCTGTATATCCTGTGGAGCGTGTATCTAGCGCCTAAAGTCTCGCCCTCTTCGAACCCTTCACCACCGTAAGCCCTAAGCTTAACCGTTTCGAGGTAATTGCTTGCGAAGACGTTCCACGCTAAGTCATAGACTCTATTAGTAGGCTCGTAGACGTCCAGCTCCTCGTAAGCCTTGGCAATTTCAGACGCGACCTTAGCTGCGTAGGTCAGCATTGCCTTATCTATTGGCCTTAACGTGTATCCCCTCTCAGGCTCCTCGAAGAATGAGATGAACCTCCCGATGTTGACGAGTTTTGTCGCGAATGAGAGGCCTGTCCTCACTAGGTTCTCTGACCATCTGTAGTCGCTTCCCAGCTTAGCCGCTACGGCTGCCCAGTACCTGAAAGCGTCGGCCCCGTACTTCTCTATGTAGGGCATTGGATAGATGATGTTGCCCAGCGACTTGTGCATGGCGCGTCCCTTAGGATCAAGCCCCATACCTGAGATCCTAACCCACTTGAACGGCGGCTTCCCTGCGAGTAGCCAAACCCTAAGTACCGTGAAGTAGAGCCACGTTCTGATTATTTCGTATCCTTGAGGCCTTAGGGTGTGTTCAAGCGCCTTAAGCGCTGCCTCCCTGTTCTTCAACCATCCTGTCACGTAGAGCACGCTTATCGACGAGTCGAACCACGTGTCGAAAGTCCTGTTCTCCCCTATTAGGGCTTCCTTAGGTGCTCCGCACTTAGGGCACTTATCTACTGGAGGGTCGTCCTTCCAAGGCCTGACGTATTCCCCTTCCTTCCCGAGCACCACATTGCCGCACTCCCTGCACTTCCATAGAGGTATCTCGGTTCCATAGTACCTAGTTCTGGATATGGGCCAGTCCATCGAGAGGGACTCAACCCATGTGTCAAACTTCACCTTATGTTCCTTAGGTACGAACTTCATCTTCTCAGCTATCTTGAGGATCTCATTCTTGAAGTCCAGCTGCTTAAGGAAGTACTCCTTCACGTGGATGAATTCTATAGGGGTCTTACACCGCCAACATACAGGGACTTCATGCTCCAGCTCCTCCTCCTTCACTAGGAGTCCCTCCTCCTTAAGCCTCTTAGCTACGGCCTCCCTGGCCTCGCTGACCTTCAGCCCCTTAAGGAACCCTGCGTTCTCATTCATCGTGCCGTCCGGGTTTATCAGGATTGTCGGTTTCAAGCCTTTCTCCCTGAAGAACCATATGTCCCTAGTGTCTCCGTAGGAACACATCATGGCTAAGCCAGTGCCGAATTCAGGGTTCGCGTACTCGCTCTCCATTATAGGTATTTCCTTCCCGTAGAGCGGGACAACGGCGGTCTTCCCTCGTAGGTGCTTGTACCTCTCGTCCTCTGGGTTATATATCACCGCTGCACAACCGTTGAGTAGCTCTGGCCTCGTAGTGGCGATAACTATCTTCTCCCCTGTCTCCTTAACCGTGAAGTAGATGTAGTACAGCTTCCCCTTAACCTTCTTGAACTCTATCTCGGCCTCGGAGAGCGAGGTCCCGCACCGAGGACACCAGGCAACGGGCTTATCCGACTCGTAGATTAGACCCTTCCTCCAGAGCTCCGCGAAGGTTGCTTGTGTGACCTTCCTGTATTCTGGGGAGTCCGTACCCTGCTTAATGCATTCGAACCATCAACCCAGCCTCTTCCAGATCTTAACCATGTCCGCCTCGTACTCATCGAGTACCTCCTTAACCATCTTAAGGAATTTCTCACGCCCTTCAGGGTCCTTCGCTATTTCATGAGCAGATATGTCGTATTTCTTCTCGACCGTGACTTCCGCCGGCAAACCGTTCCTGTCAGCGTAGAAAGGCACGAAGACCTTATACCCTAGAAGCCTTAAAGCGCGGGCAACCATGTCTATCTGCGTGTAATGCGCGGCTTGCGCAACACCCCACCTGCCTGAGGGATATGGAGGGGGTGTGTCGATGATTACGTACTTCTCATCCTTTAAAGGATCTATATCGTCCTTCCTTATCCCTTCTTCCTCCCAGATCCTAAGCAATTCCTTCTCCGGGTCAGGCCCCCATCGCTTTATGTCTACCTTAGGCTTCAGGCTCCCCAAACAAAGCACCTTACGTTTTCTCAAGGAATAACTTTATGAACTTTACCTAGAGAATGCATCCCTAACCTGAACTAACCTGAAGCTTCAGTAGGTTAGGTGGAGGTGATGAAGCTATGGCGGCCGCACCAACCAAGACTGCGTCCTCACCGAAAGTCGGGAGTGCAAGTTGAGGGGGTTCACGCATTAGGTACTTACTCATTTCCTTAACAATAGCTTCCAGGATGTCAGGGTTCTTAATGGGGATGGCGCCTCCCACAACAACCGCATGAGGGTCGAAGACGTTGATTAGGGAGGCTAATCCTGCCGCATCCACCTCAATTAACTCTTCGACAACTCTACCCGCCTCTCCGTCCCCCGAACGCCAAGCCTCTATTAGTTGAGGGAGGGAAGATACGTTAATCCTTACCCCGAGCTCCCTTGCGAGGTTAATGAAGTTCTTTCCAGATGCCAACCCTTCCCAATGACCTACCCCTCCGCATCCGCACCGTGCCCGCGACCTGTAGTTAAGGACTATATGACCCACTTCATGCGCGTTGCCTTCCCTACCAAGCAGGAGATGCCCCTCCACTATCATGCCCCCGCCAATTCCCGTACTCAACGTCACGTATATCAAGTCACTGACGCCTTCGAACCTCCCCCAAAGG
>JAGHCP010000009.1 GCA_021160415.1 Desulfurococcales archaeon | reverse complement strand
TATCTTCCCTCCTGTTGCTCTTTCTAGTTTCTCCATGTCTGATCTCTTAACCCTTCTGACAGCCAGTATGCCTTTCTTGGCTAGGAAGTGCTGCGCCACATCATCAATACCCTTCTGACAAATAACCACGTTAGCACCAGTCGCAGCAATCTTCTCAACCATCTCCTTAAGCATGTTTTCTTTCTGCTCGATGAACTTCTTCATCATTTCAGGGTCCGATATCCTAATCTCCGCATCTATCTCAGTCTTCTCGACCTCCAGCGGGGCATCAATCAACGCTATCTTAGCCTTCTCAACCCTCCTAGGCATGCCGGGATGAACAACCTCCTTATCAAGGACGACTCCGTACACAAGTCTCGTGTCTGCGAGTGAACCGCCGTGCTTCTTAATTATCTGGATGTTGTCTATGTCGACGTAGATCTTCCCATCACGTTCCTCCGCCACCTGCTTCACCGCCTTAACAGCTATTTCAGCGAAGTGATCCCTTACTACATGAACCGCTTTGCTGGTGAGGGCTGTCGAAGAGATCCTCTTAAGGACGTCATCGCTTGTTAGGTCTATAGCCCTAGCTATCTTTTCTGCGTACTTGATCGCCTCGTCAAGGGCTTTCTTATAACCATTAATTATTATGGTGGGATGCACGTCCTTTGCGATGAGATCCTCCGCAGCCTTAAGCAGTTCACAAGAGAAGATAACTGAAGTCTTAGTGCCGTCACCTACCTCATCGTCCTGACCCTTAGCTATCTGGACGAGCATCTTGGCGGCTGGGTGCTGCACGTCCATCTTATCAAGGATTGTGGCTCCGTCGTTAGTTATGGTTATGTCTCCCAGAGTATCAACAAGCATCTTATCCATGCCTCTAGGTCCGTAGGTAGTTCTCAGCATCTCGGCAATCGTTATTGCTGCCATCATGTTAGCTCTGAGGGCTTCAGCACCTGCAGTTCTTGAAGTTCCTTCCTTAAGGATAAGCACTGGTATCCCAGCGGTAGCGGGTATTTTTCCTTCAGCCATGATTAAACCCCATTGTTTCAAGATAAAAGACTTCTATATAAGCTTTTTGGAGAGGCAGCAAACCTTTAAAACCTAGGTGTTGTGAGAAGTTACTAGGTAGGCAGGGATGGGTAAGGTAAGACCTTCATTAGTTAAGAGGACTGCGAGGACCTTGCTTGAGCTCTACCCTAGTGAAGCGAGTGATGACTTCGAAAGAAATAAGGAATTAGTTAACCAGTACGTTCACCTTAAGTCTAAGAAGCTGAGGAACCAGATAGCGGGTTACTTAACTCATTTAGTGAAGCTCCAGAGAAGGGAGGAGGAAGCTGTTCAGGAGTAAACCGCGGGTTTGTGTGACAGAGGAAATGATTTCCATTCGTGTTAGATTTTTTGGGCAGCTGTTAAGGGTTGTAGGTGAGGAAGAAATAACTGTTGAGTGCGCAGAGTCCTCAACCCTCAAGGATCTCCTCAACGCCGTGAAGGAGATGTTTAGAGATTTAGAACCTTTGTTGGCCGATGAGGATAGATTCAGGGCACTGCATTTAATATTCATAGATGGTGTTGACTCAGAGCTTCTTGGCGGGTTAAACGCCCATTTGTCAGATGGTTCACGGGTTGACATAGTGCCGGTGAGCCACGGTGGTTGAGGAGATTAGGACCTTGGACATAGGTATAACCGGTTTCCTTAGAGAGCTTAAGCTCAGTTACTGGATCTCTGAAGAGCTAGGAGGAGATCCCGCAACTGTTCTTGAAAAGGTTAAATGCGACGGATGTCTTACGCAGGTTTTCCCTGCGCCTCTAATTGTCGGGCATCAGCAACTTCAGCTGGCTGCGGCCCTCACGTTCGAGGCTTACCTGAAGGGTACGGCAGTGAGCAAGAAACCTGAGATTCAATTCCTGCTTTTCTTCACGGGCACGAGGCAAATCTCTCAAGCGATCGAGAAGTCCCGGGAGTTAGGGGGGCCTCCCTACATTCTAGTTAGGGCATGTATTCATGGGAATACCTGCAGTCCGCCTCCCTCTCAATGGGAGGTAATCAGCGAGGAAGAAGTCGGGGCTTGGACAGATTTACGGACGGTGTCGAAAATGTACGGAGTGAACCTCACTGGAAAGGAACGTGCGGAAGCACTTAAGACGGTGCTTACAGCCATCGCTTACTCCAAGCTGTTAATGCGGTGAAACCCTCAACCAACAAATGAAAGCTTAAATCTTCCCCAACCCCCTAAATGTTGAGGTGAGCCTCATGGCTGAGGAGGAGTGGGAGTGGGAAGAGGAGGAGGAAGAGGACTGGTGGGAAGAAGAGGAGGAGTGGGAAGAAGAGGAGTGGTAGTGCCCTTAAAACACACGCGAAACCTTTCAAACCCGTTCTTCAGCTTCATTAGTGTGTACTTAACGGCACCTCCAAGAATCTTAAGCTTAGGTCAACCTGCTTAAGGCTCAGCTACATGTCCGTCTTCACCGTTCAGTGCCGTCACCAAACATCATCGCAAGAAGTTAATCGCTGACCAAGGAATTAAATCCCTCTCCCCATCTATGTGAGGAGGCTGGAAGGCAGTGGTCAGGGTAGCTGTTGTTGATCACGACCTATGCAAGCCGAACAGGTGCAGTGCTGAATGCGTTCGTTTCTGCCCAGTTAACAGAAGCGGCGGAAAAGCCATTGAGTTATCGGAGGAAGTGGGCGGTAAGGCACTCATTTACGAGAGGGCCTGCATAGGTTGCGGGATCTGCGTTAAGAAATGCCCCTACGAGGCGATCTCTATAGTTAATCTCCCAGATGACCTAGAGAAGAGAGTTGTTCACCGCTACGGACCGAACGCGTTTAAGCTTTACGGCCTTCCCGCCCCCCAGCCTGGGGACATCATAGGAATTGTGGGGAGGAACGGCATAGGTAAATCAACAACTCTCCGCATCCTATCGGGCGAGCTCGTGCCGAACCTAGGCGATTTCTCAGAACCGCCCTCATGGGATAAAGTCCTCGCTCGGTTCAGAGGTACGGAGCTCCATCAATTCTTAAGCAAGGTAGCGAATAAGGAATTGAGGGTTGTGCATAAGATTCAGCACGTGGATCTCATCAGGAAGTACGTTAAGGGGGTCGTCAAGGATGTCCTAAGCAAGGTGGACGAGCGGGGACTCATGAATGACGTCAGGAAACTGCTTCATCTGGACAGCGCATGGGACAACAAGGTTTCGCTCCTGAGCGGCGGTGAGCTCCAGAAATTCGCAATAGCTGCAGCTATCCTGAGGGACGCTAATGCGTACTACTTCGACGAGCCCTCGAGCTACTTAGACGTCAAGGAAAGGTTCTCTATGGCTCAAGCGTTGAGAGATCTCCTCCCCAAAAACACCTACGTATTAATTGTGGAGCATGACCTCACGGTGCTTGACTATGTATCGGATCACGTGACCATACTTTACGGTGAGCCAGGGGTTTACGGGATTTACTCCAAAATATACTCTGTGGGGTCCGGAATCAATCACTTCTTAGAGGGGTATCTC
>JAGHCP010000095.1 GCA_021160415.1 Desulfurococcales archaeon | reverse complement strand
CTTCAGCGGTATGTACACAACCTCGCTCGCTTTGCTGGCTATGTACGGGATTATTGATTGAGGCGCTGCTAGCCTGGAGTACCCTCCGCCTGCTTTAAGGAATGAGAGGGACGCGAAATATGGGGCTCCGTAGTAGTTCCTCGCGCCGGCCACGATCAGGGCCTTCCCGAACGTCCCTTTATGCCCCCACTCAACCCTATGAGGTATGGGTGGAGGCGCGTTAACCTCCACCTTAACCTCTTCAGGGTTTGAGAGTTCGGGAGGGTACGATATTCGGGACACGTACAGCTTGCCGTTGAAGGCGTGGCCCGGTGATAGAAGGTTCCCCAGCTTAGGGAGGCCGAAAGTTACTGTGTAGGAGGCCTTGACGGCCACCCCGTAAACCTTGCCGTCATTCCCACCGACACCTGAAGGTATGTCCACGCTGAACACGGTCTTTCCTGCACGATTTATTTCCTCTATGACCTCCCTGTAAACACCGCTGACCTCCCTCGAAAGCCCCGTTCCGAAGATCCCATCGACCACAGCATCAGCCCTCATTAACGAGTTTCTGAGGCATCTCAGACCATCCTCATCCTTTATGACACCCTTAATCAACCCTACATTCTCAGCTATCTCGTAGTTCTTCCTCGCCGAGCCTCTGAATTTGCCGGGGTCCCCAACGATGAACACATCTACAATACCTCCGGAGGAGTGAAGCTTCCTCGCAACGACAAGTGCGTCGCCTCCGTTATTGCCGTGCCCGGCTACAACGGTGAACCTCCTCCCCTCAACCCCTAAAACCTCCCGTATGAGGTAGTATACAGAGTTGCCTGCGTTCTCCATCAGAAGGATGTCGTCTATTCCGTACCTCTCCACGGCTAGCCTGTCGAACTTCCTAATCTGCTCAACCGAAGCTACCTTCAAATAAATCACCGATTCATTATCGTGGAGTAAGCATTAATCCCTTAAGTTTATGGGTGATGAGTTTGGAGCGTAAATAATCTTTATTACCTCATTCTCGTGTGTGATGAGGTGCTTCAGGTGCGGAGGTACAGATGGGACGGTGACTCCCTATTTCTCCGCAGGAGGAGGGGTTTAGGGGTTAAAGGCGCTGTAGTGGTTCTCCTGCTCACGTTGTGGTTCCTTTCACTCGTGTCTCAAGGGTTTGCGGGTATCGTGTCTTGGTTAGCTCAGGGATGGGCCTCCATGTCCTGGGTTGAGAGGGCGTCATCCCTTATAGCGGGGTTGGGTTTCATCCTGCTCTTTCTGGGTCCAGCCTTAAGGAGAAGCTCAGGGACTAGCTTCTTAGGCTTTCTTGGTGTGGCGTTGCTTATCCTTGGTCTACTTGCTTGGGGCTCTGCCTACGCCGTGACGCTGAACAGCAACCCCAGCGTCATCCACGTAGTGAGGCTCACCTCCCCGATAGACACAGCGTCATCTAGGCTGGTTCCACTCCACACCGCGTATGCTTACGCAATATCGATGCTTCAGACCCCCACCCACACGATCTACGAAGCCGAAACTTACGTATACTACGACTTAAGGGGCCACATAATCTATAACTGGGTGGTTGAGCCTGAGGGCTTCTGGAACAGCATAAGCAGGGACCCGCTGGGCTTAGTGCTCGTTAACGGATCTGTTTACCCTCCTCAAGTAGTAGTGGTTAAGCAAGACCTCCACTGGGGGCTGCATAGGTACTACCTAAACCCTCTCTACCCCGACACCTTGTGGAGGGAGATCAAGTTAAGGGCAGGACTAGGGACTTGGGTGATGATGGATTGCAACACGGAGGTGGTGTATAGAGGTGTGCCCTACATACTCATACCGCTAGCTACGTGGAGAGTAGGGCTAACCACGACCCTACCTGTTCCGTGGGGGTACGCAGTAGTGTCTCCCGACGGGTCGATAAGCATCGTTGATCTGAAGGAGGCGGAGAGGAGCCCCCTGTTCAGAGGCGTGCCTATAGTGCCAGACGTCATCGCTAGGGAGTGGGTTGAGGCCTACAAGTACTTCACTGGGATCTGGAACGTGATGCTTTACCACAACACATACACGATAAGGGACGTGGGGACTAACCCTCAGCCATACCTCATGAGTGACTCCTCAGGCCATCTCTACTGGGTCTTCATAGCGGAGCCTCCCGGAGCTACGTACTCAGCTAAGTACATATTCTACGTCAACGCATCCGACCCGAACCCCCACATAATGATTTACGAGCTCCCTCACCCAGTCCTAGGGATCTCTAAGATAGCTTCACTCATTAAGCAGGCCCACCCCACGTATGACTGGGGCGAGTTCAACGTCGAGGAACCCATGCCCATAATTCTGAACGGGACCCTCTACTGGAAGGTAACGGTGATAACTAAGGACGGCAGGGGCCTCGTCTCCATAGACATGGTGGACACCCAGAACAATGAGGTAATGAGTATCACGCCGAACAAAACGGTAACGATGGAGGCAGTAGTTAATTACCTTCTGGGGGCTCAGCCACAACAGCCTGAGACACCGAACACAACCCTCGGTAAGGTTCTTCAGAAAATAGATCAGCTTAAGAAGCAGATAGCTCTGCAGGAGAAGCAGCTTCAGGAGCTCTATAAGGAACTGGACTCCTTGGAAGCCATGGTTAGACAACTAGCCGCAAACGCAACGGCTAAGCCTTGAACGCCCCCACCAAAACCTATTTATTTTGGGGATCCCTAAACACAGGGTGCTTTACGTTTAGGTACGTGCTCGTATTAATTATCGCACTTATAGCTGTAGGTGCGTTCGCAGGGTACCAGTTCCTCAGCCCCAAACATCCCGGCGGCGGCACCTCCACACCGCAAATAACTACGCATACTAATGAGCCTTCGCAGACTTCAGCATCAACAACTCCTCCGGAGGCTACCCCACCCACATCCAAACCCACCTCAACCACAACCCCGCCTGTAGAGAAGGAAGCGAATCTATGGGTTGAGGAGTTGGAGGACCCTGCACTGGCGTTCAACCTTCACTCATACCTCGACGAGGACTGCGGGTGCGTAACTCACTACCCCGCAGTGGTGAACGGGAACCGCCTTGACTTCCAAACCGCAGCGTTCCTCATAAGTGAGGAGGTAGGTCAGGGAGGTGTAGCGAACCTAAGCGTGAAGTGGGAGATAAGCGTTGAGGAAGTCCTGCTTAGAGGTACCTCGTCCTCAGGTAGCCCGGTCGAGGTCAGGGTTAACGCTTCAGTGATACGTTACGTTATTCAAGACCTGAAGTCAGGCAGGGAAGTGGATATCACGGTATTCGTTAATTCTTCGTTCCCCGGAAGTCTTTCATGGGTGAGCCACCCACTCCGGTTCAGGGTGTACGGTCCGGGAGGCTCAACGCAGGTGGGGATTCTTGGGGGTTCAGTGAGGTACCCCGGAGGTAAGTACGAGTGGAGCGATCCCTCATCTGCCCTGGGTGAGGACATCATGCCGTGGTTCACAGGGTCCCTACCGTACGACGACCCTATGTACCTCCTCACTGGCGGGTCGGGCCCGACACTCCTGGATTACTCCGCTGTGCCGGAGATCTGGGAGGCGTTGGGCAACGCGCTTAGCGAAGGCCATGAAGTCCAGGTGGAGTTAGGGGTTGAGGGGGCCTACCTTACCTTAAACCCGGCATACCTTGGTGAGGTCAGGATCTGCGGCCACGGATTCAAAGTCTACAATGTAACGATATCGTCACACCCAAACGTTGTGGGCGGGTACGTCATCGTCTCCCCCGCTTTTGGGGTCCCCCTAAAGACGTATTTAGAGTTCCCGGAAGGCAGCCCCTACCTAGAGAGCGGTGGATGGCTGAACGTGACGCTTACTGGCTGCAGTCTCTCTGAGGGCGGGGGAGGTTAGCCCTCAAATCCATCCCTTCCTTCGGAAGTACGTGAGTTCACCAGCAACTATCGCGGCCATGGCGACCAACGTTAAGGGGTAGGCGAGTGGGTGGTTGAGCTCGGGCATGTACTTGAAGTTCATGCCGTAGATCCCGGCGATAAGCGTGAGAGGTAGGAATATCGCGGAAATCACTGTCAGCTTAGTCACGACGTTGTTGGTTTTCTCGCTGGTCACCGTGTAGTGAAGGCTGAAGGCGTCAGTGACCCTGTCTATGGATGTGCTGTACATGTTTTCAAGCATGACTGCGTCGTTAACCAAGCCCTGGAGCTCTTCATAGAGGGCTGACGACTTCCTCAACGCGTATATTAACCCGTGAACGCCCTTATGCAGCTTCACCGCTTTCCAGTAGACCTTGTAGAGCGACTTCACTTCAGCCTCACCCTTCACAGCCTTATCCACTAATTCCTCGATGACCCCGTCAAGCTTCGCAAGTTCTTCATGGTACCTGTCGCTCAGGGCTGTGAAGAACCTCTTCATAAGCTCTGTAATCCCTGCAGCCCTCCCTTCAATGCCAGAGTTAGCTTCCTCCACAACAACCCTCAACTCCTTAGGGCCCCATACCTTAACGCCGTCCTCGCCTGCTTCGATGCACGCGGTCCTCACCCCGCCCTCGAGGGTCACGGGGAACGTGACCCTAATGCCTTCCTTCCTAAGGATGTGGAACTTGAAGGTCTTCACACATTTCTTAGGCGTGGGGCCAGCGTACGTTACCCCGACGTTCTCGGACTCGCCCACCGCGGGAGCACCGTCTCTTTATTGGGTGCTTAGGAAATTATTTGGTTGGGTGTGTTTAGTTGGCTCGAAGGTTTAGAGTTCTCGTGACTTACGCTCATCCTAAGCTCAACGTTCTGAAGGAGGTCCTCGATGATATCGCGGACGTCGTGGTGAAGGAGGTTTCAGGTACGGACTTAGTGGAGGAGCTGAGGAGAGGGTACGACGCCTTAATAACTGACTTACTAGTGCCTGTGAGTGCGGAGGCTATAGATGCTGGCGCCCCGCGGTTGAAGGTGATCGCCACGCTGAGCTTGGGTGTGGATCACATAGATGTTAAGCATGCCGCGAGATCCGGTGTTAAGGTGTTCAACGCCGCTACCCAGTTGCTTGGTGCAAGCACCTACGCCGTGGCGGAGCATGCGTACGCCTTGCTGCTCACCTTAATTAAGAGGACTGACCTCCTGAGGAGGGTGTGGGGGTCGACCCACCTGGACTGGTGGGGGTTGGG
>JAGHCP010000151.1 GCA_021160415.1 Desulfurococcales archaeon | reverse complement strand
GGCCGTGGATAGATAAGGTTAAAATAGTTACGGAGGACTGCAAGGAATGGGGCAGAGAACCCTTCGTTGTTGATGTTTGGATCGACAGCGGTATAGCGTGGCTCGCCTCCGTCAAAGGACTTAAGAATAAGGAGTTCCTGAACAAGCTGTTCCCCTACAACTTCATAACTGAGGGCATAGACCAAACTAGGGGGTGGTTCTACTCCCTACTCGTCACCTCGGTTCTGCTGACCGGTAAAGCCCCATACAAGGAGATATTAATGCAGGGCTTAGTGCTTGACAAGTACGGCAGGAAGATGACCAAGCACTTAGGAAACGTTGTTTGGGGTAAGGACGCCATCGAGAAGTACAGCGTTGACCAACTAAGGCTCTACATACTTTCCGGCTACCCTCCTGGGGAGCCCTTCATATTTAATCTGGAGGAACTTAAAGAGCCGCTTTCAAAACTAAATATCGTATGGAACGTCTTCAAATTCGCCGACACGTACATGGAGCTAGATGGCTTCAGCCCCTCCAAACACCGTTTAGAGGAACTCCTGAAACGTGCAGGCAAGGAAGACCTCTGGATCCTCTCAAGGGTAAACACGGTTCAGAAGAGGGTGGAGACCCACATGAAGAACTATGACCTACACTTATCCACGAGGGAGGTTATTCAGTACTTCGTCAAGGACCTAAGCCATAACTACCTCAGACTAGTTAGGCCTAGGGTGTGGAAGGAGGAAGGCATGGACAAATACGTTGTGTATGCGGTGCTCTATTACGCGTTGAAGAAAGGTCTCCAAATGTTAGCCCCCATCACACCCCACTTCGCTGAGGGTCTATGGCAGAAGTTCATCAAGAAATATGAACCGGAGGAAGTGGAAAGCATTCACCTCAGCAAGCTGGGAGAGATTGACGAAGAATACATTAACGAGGGTTTAGAGTCTACTTTCGCAACGGTATTCGAAGCCGCAAGCTTCATCGCATCACTGAGGAATGAAGCGGGAATTAAGCTCAGGTGGCCGATAGGTGAGGCCTACATAACTTCGGACAGTGAAGAGGTAATCAAGGAAATTAAGGAGGGTGCGGATCAGCTTAAATTCCTGGTGAACGCGAAAAAACTGATAATCTCTGGAGAACTCCCTACGAGCACGGAAGGCTTCATTTGTAAAGAGACGGAGAAATTCAAGGGGTGCGTGCCGTCAAGGCTGGATGAGGAAACTTTAAGTGAGGCGTTAGTTAGGGAAGTGATTAGAAGGATTCAAGTCATGAGGAATAAAGCCGACCTCAACGTTGACGAGTTCATCAACGTGTACATTAATACTGGCGACGAGGAACTGCTTACGGCAATCAACAAGCTCATAAAGTACCTAATGACGGAAGTCAGAGCAAGGGACTTAATAATCGGGGACATTCCTGAAGGGATCTTCACCATGGAGTGGGATGTAGAAGGGCGGAAGGTTAAGATAGGGATTACTAGGGTAAGATGAATGCTCCTAGCCACAGGATCCTTGAATGTTGACGTGACTTTTAAGGTACCTAGGTTTGCACCGCCTAAAGCAGTTATTGAGGAGTTAACTGAGTTCCTAGGTGGTTCAGGCGGAAACGCAGCAGTGGCTGCTGCTAGGATACTGGGGCTCAACAAAGTTACTTTCCTGGGTAGCGTGGGGGATGACACCGCCGGTCTTGCTCACCTCCAGTCCCTCAGGAAGGAAGGAGTGATCACAGACTATGTTAAAGTAGTTAAAGGTGCGAGAAGTGGGAAAGCATACGTGGCCGTCAGAAGGGATGGGGAGACAGCAATATATAGTTACTACGGCGCTAACACGTTGCTGGAGTTGAAGGATGCTGAAAAAGCATTAAATGACTTGAAGAATACGTTGAAAGGCCTATTGATCACCAATCCTCCCCTTAAGGTAGCTACCTACTTGTCTAGGGAAGGGAGAAGGGTTGGGCTTAAGGTTTTCTGGGATCCTGGATCGACTTCAAGCAAAGGGATGCATAGCTTGAAGAACGTGCTTACAAACACAGATTATTTACTACCTAACGAGGGTGAGGTCTTATTGATGACGGGGGCTCAGAGTGTTGAGGAAGGGGTTGCTGCGTTAAGGGACATCAACCCAGACATTAAAGTCGTCGTCAAGAAAGGGGTGAATGGCGCTACACTCTACCTGCCTTCCGGCGATACTGTGACGATCCCCGCAGTCCACCCGAAGCGGCTTGGCCTTGAAGGGATTGCTTCAACTACGGGGTGCGGTGATGCCCTTACAGGGGTGTTCACGGCCCTAATCATCCTTGGATTCAGGGAAAGCGAGGCTTTAAGGATGGCGGTAATCGCCGCTTCCTACAACGCAGGTTTTCCAGGGCCTAGGAACTCACCAACCCTTGAAACGTTGGAAGCCCTGATCCGGGAACTACGTGAGTAGGGAACGGCGGAAGCCTTAATTCTCCCTTTAGGGAGTAATTATAAATCAAGAGAGGTAATTAGGCATGGTCACGTGCAGCCCCTTCAAGAGGGTTTCCTCCCTAGTTACTCAGCTCAGGAATGGAGCCATATTGGGATCAACTGAAGCGTCTCTTAAAGTCCTGAACGAAATTAAGGATGCCTCCAGAGAATGCACCCTTAAGGAATTCAGGAAATATCTGCAGGAAGCTGTCCCTTCATTCATTGAGGGAAGGCCTACGTCTATTTTGATGAGGAACCTGGTGAGAAAGTACCTCGAGCAGATCCTCAGGGCAGGGAAAGAAGGGGGCTTCAGGTCGGTCGTTGAGAAAACGCCTGAAACCGTAGATTCCATAGTTAAGGAGGTTGAAGAGGTGAAGAAAGCCGTAGTGGAGGTGGGTTCCCGACGATTAAGTGATGGAGCGACGTTAATGATTCATTCCTACAGCAGCACCGTCATTAGGTTAGTTATGAAGGCCTTTGAGGAAGGGAAGAAGTTCAAGGTGTTTGTCACGGAGTCAAGGCCTATAGGTGAGGGGAGAATTACTGCGAGCGTTTTAGGTAGGGCGGGACTTGACGTTACGTTGATAGTAGACTCAGCTGTGAGGTACGTGATGAAGAGAGTTACGGACGTTCTCTTCAGCGCGGACGCTGTCGCCGCTAATGGGGCTGTGATTAATAAGGTGGGGACTTCCGTAGTAGCGCTGGCGGCGAAAGAAGCCAGAGTAAGAACGTACGTGGTGGCGGGGACCTATAAGTTTGGGTTAGAGACTGTGTTCGGCGAGCTTGTAGAGGGGATGGTGCTTAATGATGCGTCTCTCATTATGCATCCGGAGCAGGCAACGGAGCTTGCTGGGAAGGTCCTTGTTCGGGCTCCATTATTCGACGTGACACCGCCTGAATACATAGACGCTATAATAACGGAGGTGGGGGTCGTAGCCCCTCAAGCAATCCCCCTTGTGATTAAGGAGAAGTATGGATGGCCCCCTAAGGTTGCCAGGGTTAATGACCTGCTTAAGGAGGTGGTTGGGATTGAGTAAGGAGTTCAAGGGATGGGAAATACCTGAGGATGTTGTTAAGATTAGGGAAGAAATCAGGACAATGGTGATTCGTGGCGCTGGGAAGATAGCTAGAGCGGGAGCCTCCGCCTTAGCTGAGGCTGCGAAGGCATTCAACGGCAGTGACGTCGAGGATTTCCTCCGTTACATGATGGCTGTTGGGGAGTATGTGAAATCCGCTAGGCCGACGGCTGTTTCGCTGCCTAATGCAGTGGCATACGTGCTTAACAGGCTTAGGAAAGCAAGACCTTCATCTCTGGGGGAGGCCGTTAACCTTGTTATCAGGTCAGCAGACGAATTCATAACGTACTCCAAGAACTCAGTGAAGATAATTGGTGAGTTAGGCGCTAGAAGGATAGCTAATGGTGACGTCGTAATGACGCACTGCCACAGCACAGTCGCTGTTTCAGTCATTGCGACAGCCCATAAGCACGGGAAGGTTAACAAGGTGTTCGTGAAGGAAACAAGGCCCAGGATGCAAGGCCTGATCACTGCTAAGGCACTGGCTGACGCCGGGCTTGACGTTATCCTCATCCCTGACTCAAGCGTTCGGTACTTCATGAAGAAAGTGAATAAAGTGGTTGTTGGGGCTGACACGATAGCCGCTAATGGGGCTGTGATTAATAAGGTGGGGACTTCCGTAGTAGCGCTGGCGGCGAAAGAAGCCAGAGTAAGAACGTACGTAGCGGCAGAGACGTATAAGTTCAGCCCTCTTACAGTCGTCGGTGAGCTCGTCCCGATAGAGATTAGGTCTCCTGAGGAGGTGGTGAGTAAGGAGTGGTTGGAATCCAACCCTAACGTGAGGATATTCAACCCTGCGTTCGACGTGACACCGCCTGAATACATAGACGCTATAATAACGGAGAAGGGAGTAATACCCCCTCAAGCAGCCATACTGATCTTAATGGAGGAGTACGGCCTCAACATAAGTGACCTCCTCACACATATGGTGGAGTTAAGGGAGGATGAGTTAAGGGAGTAGATAGGTCTTCACGCCCAGCTTCTTCTCAACATACTTCGCGAAGAGATACCCGTCCGTGCTTCTCTTGCAATTAACTATGACTTCCTTAGGCCTCGAAAGCCTGACGTAATCCACAAGCCCTTGAAAATCAGAGTGGTCGCTGAAAGCCACTAACCACCATCTTCTCCCCAATTGCCTCATGGGTTTCTTGAACTCCCATCCACTCAGCTTAACGTGCGTCCCGAATCCGTCACACTCAACCCTCCTGAAGAAGTGTGTGAAGTACACGAACCACCCATCCCTCATTATTTCGTCAGCCTCCTCCGTACCCACGTGGTGATAGTCCCTAACCCTGAGGCCGTGGTGCTCCATGGCTCTCGTTAAGGCGTATTGCTTATGATCAAGAATAAATGGCGCGTCGATACCTTCAGATCTGAGCAGCATCATTACTTCCTGGTTCTTTCCATGATATCCGTGAATATACACAGAACCGCTGGCCAGCAACTCCTTAACAAGGTCAACCAAGACAATCTCGATGTAGTCATCGAAGTCCCTCCTAAACTCCGGGTTTCCGTACACTGCGTCAATAATTAGAACGTCCGAAGAAATGACGGGGGTGTGCGAACCTGGCTTCTTGAAGTCGCTTGTGTAGACCGCTCTCCAACCTTCATCAGAGTCGAAAACTACTTGGGCCGTCCCAGGTATGTGGAGGGCCTTCTCCAGACGAAGAGTTCCTGAGGGTAAGCGGAGAACCTCCCCGTAGTTAATGGGTTGCAGAACCGAGTCGCTTAGTTTGAACCCTAGAATCTTCAGCCACTCCAGAGTTATTGGTGTTCCTATGATCATGGGGGAGTTCCTGCTTGACCTACTTAAGTACTTAGTGTGGTCGGAATGGGCGTGGGTCACAACCCTAGGCAGGTTATCTTCATGACCATCGATCACTACGGACTCAGAAACCGTTATCCCGCCGTGTGAGTTTATAGCTACAGCTGTCACCATAACCGCTCTCAAAAATCTACTGTGCTGCATATGAAAAACTTATTTCGGAAGTATCACGCCTCACTCCAGGCTTGAAACACCGTACTTATCCCTTAATACGGCTTGGAACTCACGAAGATCCGGGTTTATTGTGGGTGCATCTCCCTCAACCTCCTTAACTATGTCAGGATCTTTAAGCCCATGACCCGTTACTAAGATAACGAATTCCTCGTCCGGCCTTACCTCACCACTGTTTAACGCCTGCATAAGTCCTGCAAGGCCTGCAGCGCCTGACGGCTCCGCAAATACGCCTTCATACTTAGCCAAGTACTTCATCGCCTTAAGTATTAACTCATCCGAAACCTCCTCGGCAAAACCTCCGCTATCTTTCAGAGCCTTAATTCCTCCATCACCGTCCCAGGGGTACGGATCTTCTAAGCCCCAAGCTATGGTCTCAGGTTTACTCCACGGTCTTATGTTATGCGGATCCTGCCCTTCTTTAAATGCCCTCACGAACGGCGGATTACCCGAAGACTGAACAGCTACTAAGTGAGGCAACCTATCTATGAGGCCGAGCTCGCAGTAGTCCCTGAACCCTTTCCAGACGCCTGTGAGGAGTGAGGCAGCCCCCACAGGCACGAAGACGTAGTCCGGGACATTCCACCCCAGCTGCTCCACGACCTCATACGAGATGGTTTTCGGGCCCTCTATCTGGTACGGGTTGAAAGGCCCGAAACTGGGTGATGGGAAGAACCCATACTCCTCGTACGTGAGTCTCATGAGCTTGACTGTGGGGTCCTCCTTCCCTAGCCCCCTAACCCTGAAGACATTCGCTCCGTAAAACAGCAGCTGTGCTATCTTGCCGTACCCAGCCTGCTCAATGACGAAAGCGTAAACATTCATTCCTGCCTTCGCAGCGTACGCTGCCAAGGCCGCTGCAGCGTTCCCTGAGGAGGCCGTTGTGAGGTTCCTGTACCCAAATTCCTTCGCCACGCTTACAGATACCGACATCCCCCTGTCCTTGAAGGACCCTGTGGGATTCCTTGTCTCATCCTTCAACCACAACCTCCTGACACCCAACACCTCAGCAAGCCTCTCCGACCTGAGGAGAGGCGTCCCACCCTCACCAAGCGAAACTATGTTGTCTGGGTTCTCAGGTGGTAGGAGGTCGAAGAACCTCCACTGATCCCTCCTTTCCCTCGTGCTTACGTAATCCCGTGTGTAGAATTCCTTCAGGGCTTCGTAGTCGTAGTAAATATCAAGTCTACCTAAGTCATTATTGACGCATGTAACCGGTTTTTCTTCGTAAGCATATACCTTGCCACACCTGGAGCACTTGAGGTACTTTATGTAGCGACTCATCGAAAAACACCTGGCTATGTAAATGGATTGCCTGAAGTTAAAAGGAAGTTTTTATATGGGCTAGTTAATTTCTGCTGTAGCTGAAGGGGCAGGCAGGACACGTCCTGAGTTAAAAATTATGTTTCGGGCCAGAAGTCCTCGAGGAAGTGAATCGCTCTAGTTGGACACACTGATGTACATAGACCGCAGCCGTAGCACTTACTTGTGTCAACCCTGGCAACCCTAGCCTTACCAGCAACGACTAAGTGGACAGCGTCATAGTCGCATGACTGCTCACATAGCCCGCATGAGATGCATTTCGCATCATCGACGACGGGATTCTTCACCTCATACCATCCTGCGGGTTCCAGGCTTACGTACTTAAGGGCCTTACCCTTAATGTCCTCGATGCTGGAGTAGCCGTGGTCCCTTAACCACTTCTCTACACCCTTGACTAATCTCCTGAAGACTTGAGGACCTTCCACGATTGCCTGTGTGCAGACCTGAACCGCAGTTGCGCCAGCCATGATGTATTCAATCACGTCTTCTGGCTGTGAGATCCCCCCGACACCGATGATAGGTAGTTTAGTTACTTTAGCGATTTCGGCAACTGTCGCCACACCTAGCGGTTTTATTGCCGGTCCTGACAGCCATCCGTGACCGAAGGGACCCCCCATCTTAGGACGGCCTGTCTCAATGTCTATGTGGAGGGCCGGCCCCACAGTGTTTATAGCTACTATGCCGTTAACTCCTGCCTTCTCCAACTCCTTAACCATCTCCTTCAAGCCCCATATGTGGGGGCTTAGTTTCGGGAATATTGGAACGTCAACGGACTCTCTGAGCGCCTTGGCGGACTCTACCACCGGCGAGTAATCGTGGCCTAAGTAGTGGGTGGAGAACTCTATCGCGTCAGCTCCCGATTTAACTGCCTTAGGGCCTAACTCCCTTAACTCATTGGCTTTGTACCCTATGCTCGCGATGAGTGGTATTCCGTGCTTATCGGCCACCCTCCTAGCGTAGGGGAGTTCCTTCTCGAACCATCGCTCAGGGGGTAGATCGCTCCATAACTCCGCATTCAAGAACCCGTAGTAAGCCCCTCTGACATTAGCTATTTTTGTTTGGAGCTTGCCTTCCCTGTATTGAGGGACTATGAGCCCTATGTACCCGTTGTTGAGGACCCCCATATGGGGCCTCGGCACCTTAGCGGCCACCACACCTATAGTCTTGCTTACGAGACCCCCGACTCCGTTCTCCGCCAGCCTCTCCATAGCTGGGCCGTCCCTGGAGATGGGGCAGGCTGAGTTCAGCACTGGGTTCCTAAACTTTAGGCCTGCGACCTCAACCCTTAAGTCAACGCCCAACATATCACCCCTATATGGAGAAATTTTAGGGTTTGAGATACTCCAGTTTGTACTTCTCCTTCATGGCCGACATCCGATCCCAAAGGTTGTTTATGACCTTATGCGCGTAACTCATAACTCTGTCTGTGTCAAGCGTGACGATCTTCCTATCTTTAACCACCCACGAACCGTCAACCATAACACCCCAAACGTCATGCCCTGTGAATGTGTTTACGAGGTGTCCATACACCGTTCTCTCGTCCAGCGGTGTGTGAACGAAGTTGGGAGATATGATCGTTAAATCAGCTGCTTTACCTACTTCGATGGATCCTATGTGCTTATCCACGCCTAGCACCTTTGCTGCATCTATGGTTGCCATCTCAACAATCTTCGTAGGATCTGTCACCCTCGGGTCTTTCATAGCTACTTTATGTATGAGGTAAGCAGCCCTCATATTGTCGAATACGTCCATCACGTATCCGTCGTTCCCTAAACCAACCGTTATGCCCATAGCTAACATTTTAGGTACGGGAGGCACACCAACCCCGTTGATCATGTTACTCATGGGGTTATGAGCTATCTTAACATCGTATTGTTTAAGGATCTTGAGCTCATCGTCGTTGGCCTGAACCACATGCACAGCTATTAGCTTCGGTGAAAGGAAACCTATGTCGCGCATCCTCTCAATAGGTCTTTTCCCGTACCTCTCGATGCTGTGATACACGTCTATCAAGCCCTCCTCTACGTGGAGGGCGTAAGGCGTTCCGTACTTATCTGCGAGCTCCTTAGTCTTCATCAGCAGGTCATCCGACACTGTGAATGAAGCGTGAACTGTGAAGATCCCCTTAACCTTAGCGTTCGGGTCACTCCAAGTCTTCCGCACGAACCTTTCATTCTCATCAAGCATCCTATATCCTTCCTCAATGCTTCTCCTCTGGGTAACCGAGAAGCCCACGTATCCCTTAATACCTACTTCTTTAGCTGCTTTCTCTATGTAGTCGAGAGATTTCTCCACGCTGTTAGGTGCGTCCAGCATGTCCTTAAAGAAAGTTGTCCCTGTTCTGGCAAGCATTATGGAACCCAGGAGGGCGCTTACGTAAATATCTTCGTACGTAAGTGATTCGTCGAGCGGCCACCAAATTCTCTGTAGGTTCTGCTGGAAGTCTGAGGGGGGTTCGATAATGCCGAACCAGGGAGAGCCCGTCAGAAGTATTCCGTATAAGTGTGTGTGAACGCAGATAAAGCCCGGAGTAACTACAGCCCTTTCTACGGAGAAAACCTCGTCAGCTTGATATTTGTTCGTGCCGTCACCGGCCCCCACATCCACTATCTTACCCTCCCGAACAGCAACATACCCCTTCGGTATGACGTCGCGGGAGGGATTCATGGTGACTATTAATGCATTATTTATTAACGTATCAACTCTCTCGGCCATGAGGAGCAGCCCTTTATGTAATATCAGGTCTAATTAATTTTAAGTATGCGTTAATTAAGCCTTGATAACTTTAACCCCTTTTTAACTAAGGAAAATAAAAAGAGGTTAAGCAGGTTAGTCAGGAACTATTATAGTTCCTGACTCTCCCTTAACTACTTCGTAGCCCTGCTTCAGGTGACCTATTATGGCCCTCTTACCGCCGTGCTTTATGAACCTTATAGCGGCAAGGACTTTCGGGCCCATGCTGCCTGCCTTGAAGTGGCCTTCCTTATAGTACTTCTCCATCTCCGAGACCGTAACTGTGTCAAGCTTCTTCTGGTCAGGCTTGCCGAAGTTTATGTAGGCCCCATCAACGTCTGTTAGAATGACGAAGGTCCCTACCTCCAGATTCGTGGCCAAGACCTCACCAGCAAGGTCCTTGTCTATCACTGCCTCCACACCCTTTAAAAGCCCGTCCTCCTCAATAACTGGGATACCTCCGCCGCCTGATGCTATCACGATCCAGCCCTCCTCAATCAGCTTCTTAATAGCTCCGACCTCGACGTTTTTCTTAGGGTCAGGTGAAGGAACCACCCTCCTGTACCCACCTCTCGGGTCTTTTTTAATTACCCAGCCCTTCTCGGCCGCTATCTTCTTCGCCTCCTCCT
>JAGHCP010000051.1 GCA_021160415.1 Desulfurococcales archaeon | reverse complement strand
GTGAATCTATGGGCGTTAAGAACCTTCAGGTTAGGCGGGATCGCCCTCCTAACTAGCGGGTCGGCAACTGCAGGCATCGTTGTTTCGAAACCCACAGCGAAGAAAACATGCTCCTTAGAGCGCTCCTTAAGGGCGGCCTTAACAGCGTCTAGGAAGCTGTACACCACCGTAACCATGCCTCCCTCCGCCCTCGCCTCAGCAAGGTTCCTTGGCCTCGAACCACTCCTCCCGGGAAGCATGTATGAATCGCCATACGTGTAAACGCGAATTCCTTCGAAAGAAAGCCTGATCAGGTGGTCAACGTAGTGACCTGGCGTTATACACACAGGGCATCCGGGACCAGCTACGAGCTCAACTGATGGAGGCATGAGGGACCTTATGCCGTAGTGCGTTATCGTCCACTCGTGAGTTCCGCAGAAATCCATTATCTTAACCGTGCCTAACTTCCTGCTCACCTCCTCTGAAACTTTATGTATAGCCCTAACTATGTCCTTGGTTCTAGGGTTCCTGACGTAGAGCTCCCTGATCTTCTCCCTCACATCCATGACGTGGCCCGAACCAGAAGGTGCGGTTCCAGGTAAATAGTTTATTGCGGCTGACACTCAAGTCATTGGTGCTGTTATTGGGGAGGAGGGTCACGCTCGCGGAAGGTGCGGGAGGTAAGGAGACGTGGGAAGCTATTCATTCACTAATCGTTAGTAAGGTGCGGGAAGACCTACGGAAGGTTGGCGAGGGGTTCGGAATTGACGTGATGGATGACGGGGCGGTAATCCCCGTCGGGGGGAAGTACCTGATCATAGCCTCAGATTCCTTCACGGTTAAGCCGATAAGATTTCCAGGGGGCGACATCGGGTCCTTAGCCGCCCACGGAGTCATAAATGATGTCGTGATGATGGGGGGCGATCCCTTCGCTTTTATGGATACCGTTATTGTTGAGGAAGGTATGGACTACGACGAGCTTTCCGACATTCTTAACTCCCTCGTGAAGGCATTGGAGAGCGATGAAGTAGCTTTGATAGGGGGTGACTTCAAAGTCATGCCTAAAGGCTCCGTTGATAAAATCGTGATTTCAGGTGTGGGGCTGGGTTACGCGGAAAGACCCATAATCGATAATGAGTTGAGGCCTGGTGACAAGGTCATCGTGACTGCTCCGATAGCGGAGCACGGGGCAACTATTCTGGCGTCACAGATAGGCCTAATAGAAAAGGTTGAGGGGCTACGTAGCGACACGAAGTCCTTGAAGAGCTCTGTTCTCCCAGTCATTAGGAAGTACGGCACGTGGATACACGCAGCGAGAGACCCCACAAGGGGTGGGTTAGCAGCAACCTTAAGTGAGTGGGCATCGCAGACGAAACTCATGATAAAGGTATGGCGGGGGGACATACCGATCCGGAGGGAAGTCGCTGATTTCCTTGATGCGATGGGTGTGGACCCCCTATCACTTGCTTGCGAAGGCGTGGCGGTTCTGGCGGTAAGGCCTGACGTTGCTGATGAAGTGGTCTCCGAGCTAAGGAAGATGGGGGAGACCCAAGCCACAATCGTTGGGGAAGTTACTCAGCCCCCCACCCCTGTCCTCTCAGGAAGGGTGGTCGCGGTCACTGAGGTTGGGGGCATGACCTTAATCGAACCTAAGTCTGTGAACCTACCTAGAATATGTTGAGGGTTCCATGTTGAATTCCTTCCTCATAGAATCCTTTAACACGCGTGTGCTGGTGGAGTCCCCTCAAACACTGAAGGATGTCGCAGGGGGGCTAGAAGACCCTTTCGCGGGGAGATACATCCCCAAGTTCAGAGTTCGACCCTTGATAGCCCCAGAAAGCAGCGACGCAGTCATAAAATGGTTAAGGGTGGGGGAAGGGTTCGAATTGGTGAGTTACGACCTCAGTGACGTGGATCACTTCGAGATCCGCTCAGCACCTCCCAAGCCCTACGTGAATGAATCCCCTTACTTCTTCATACTTCAAGTTCTTTCCAGGCAGTACGTGAAGAAAGGGTACCTCATGCTGACCGATACCGTGGCGATCCACAACCCTAGAAACGGCGAAACCCACCTCTTCATGGGGTACCCACACACAGGTAAGAGCACGCTCTTAGCACTTTCCCTAGGGCTGGGGCTCCGCCCCCTAACCACTGAAAACACCATCCTGGAGGTAAGGCGTGGTGAGGCATACGTCATCGGAGGCACCAACATCTTAGTATTCGATCCCCGGATTGAGGAAAAGTACGGGGTGAGGTTAAGCCCTGCGACGAGAACCAAGCACGGATACGGGATTAAGCCCCTAACCGGAGTTGCCGAAGGCGACGCATACAGAGTTACATCCCTAAACATAATTTACTGCTCATTCAGCTCAACCGGCGCTAACTTCAAGCCCGTCAAAGGCAGGAAGGCACTGAAGCTCCTATGGCACTTCGCAACCTCCGTAATTAGAGGCACTGATTACTACGAACCCGCACCTCCTAACCTCTCCGACCCGGCCCTAGACCTGGTTATTGCGGATCTAGTCAGGGAATTAGCTACGAAGTACGGGAAGGTCTTCAGGGAGGCTTTCGGCTCCCACATAGAGGTGCTGGAAGCCGTCTTCAAGGGAAACAGCCTTTAAACTCAATGCCTCTAAGTGGTTGGGAGTAAGGGATGTGTTTAGGGATTCCTGCTAAGGTGCTGAGGATATGGAATGAGGGGGAGCTGAGGTTAGGGGAGGTTGAGATGGGGGGCCTTAAGAAGGAGGTGATTATGTCACTATCAGATGAAGTGAAGCCTGGGGACTACGTCATAGTGCATGCAGGGATAGCCATCTCTAAAATCGGCGAGGAAGAAGTTGAGGAAACGCTGAAGGTCTGGGATGAGTACCTGAAGGTTCTTGGGGAGTAGGCCTTTAAAGTCTCCAGACCTTAACTCACGGGGACATACTTGCATGAGTGGGCATTAGCGGAGGCCATAGTTGAGTACGTGAAGGACGCGGTTGGGGGCCACAGAAAGATCAAGAGGCTCGTCGTCGCTTTAGGGGAGCTTCAATCAATCGACGAGGAAATCCTCCGCTTCTCGATAACGGAGATCCTTAAATCTGAAGGGATGTCCATCGATGACTTACAGCTTATTGAGGAGGAGGCTGTGCTGAGATGCAGGAGATGCGGCCATGAATGGTCTTTGAAGGAGGTGAGTCTTGATGAGGAGATCAGGGAGTTAATACATTTCGTTCCGGAAGCAGTGCATTCATACCTTAAGTGCCCTAAGTGCGGGTCGCGGGACTTCGAGGTAGTTAAGGGTAGAGGGGTTAAGATAGTGGAGGTGGTGGCGGAGTGAGTTCAGCGTACATTCCGTTGGATGAGGATTTCAGGGTTTCAGTTATAGGGAGGAGGTTAGGCGGGGTTAAGAGGATACTGCCAGTCATGAGCTCCAAGGGAGGGGTAGGTAAGACCTTAGTGTCGGTGTCGCTTGCGTTAGCGTTAAGTGACCTAGGCCGTAAAGTAGGGCTTCTTGACCTAGACATAACCAACCCTTCAGCACATGTCGCGCTCGGCATGAAGCTAAAGGACCTCCCCGAGGAGGAGAAAGGCGTTAAGCCCCCTGAGGTGGGTGGGGTGGAGTTCATGACAATAGCGTACTACACTAAGGACAACCCCACACCTCTGCGGGGGTGGGAGATAGATAATGCCGTGCGGGAAATCCTAGCGATAACTATCTGGGGAGAGCTGGACTACCTCCTCATAGACACACCTCCCGGAATGTCCGACGAGCTCCTCGACGTTATAACGTTCTTCAAGCCTGCCGAGCCACTGGTAGTCGCCACTAACTCCCCCCTAGCCATTAAGTCCGTTGAGCGGCTCCTCAAACTCCTTAAGGAGGAGTTAACCGTTAAAGGTGTCGTCGAGAACATGGCTTCAGGGGCCTCAAGCCTGGTTAAGGATTTATGTACGGCTCACAGCGTGAGTTACCTCGGAGCCATAGGTTTCGACCCGCAAATAGACTCGAAGCTTGGGAGCCTTGAGGGAATCAAGAGCTCCAGCTTCTTCAGGGATGTGACACGGATAGCGAGGAAGCTTTAGAGAGGAGAAACCCATGGACGCTCTCAGGGACATTGTAGAGAGTGTTAAGCCTTACTTATGCTCTGAGGAGGGAGCAATTGCCTGCGTCGGGACGGAGTTAAGGAGGGATGACGTTGCTGGGCTGGAAGTTTGCAGAAACTTAGAAAGCGTCGAAGGGTTAAAGGGCAAGCTTATATTGTGTCCTTACGGCTTGGAGAACTGCTTGGAGGACATAATTCGGAGAGGGGTTAAGAAACTCCTAGTTATTGACGCCGCACTCCCCATAGGGGGTGAGGGAGGGGAGTACATAATCACCGCCCTCGACAACGTATCTTCCAACTACCTAGCCACAACCCACAACATACCTGTCCCCATGATAGTTCGGTATCTGAGGTTGAGGGGGGTGGCGCGGGACGTGACTTTGCTCGGCATAGTTGCACGTGACCTGAGGTTCGGTGAGGGGGTAACGGAAGAGGTCAGGAAAACAATTGATGAGGTTGTTGAGGGCATTAAGGAGGCTTACATGGAGTGCACGCAGTGACCTCCGTCCCCTTTTCCTATCAGATTAGGCGGTATGCTAAATTATCATTGTAGCCACTAATGCTATCAGTGAAGGTATTATTGAGTACCTCCCTATCACCGATAGAGCCTGCTCTATCCTCAGCCTCCCGTAGGACGCCTCAATCACCGACAACACTGTTAGCAAGGCCAGGTACTTGGTGACCACCATTAGGAATCCTGGGAGGCTGAGGTGCGGGAAGGGGTACGGGCCTCCCAGCAGTAAGTAGACCGTGATGAGGAGCGTCACTGATGTGTCGATGTCGTGTAGGAGATGCGTCAAGCCAAGCATAGGCCCGCTTAGCTCGGTCATGAAGCCCGCCACTATTTCCTGCTCAGCCTCAGGTATGTTGAACGGTTGTAGCATGGCCTTAGCCTGGGTGGACACGGTGACGCCGAAGAGCGCTAGAGCCATCAGTACAGCTGTGTAGGGATTCAGCCAGAGTTGCCAAGCGTGATACGACGTCGCGAAGACGGAGTAGGGTTGCGCTGGTGAGAACAGCTTAGTTACTAGGGCGGCAGGCACTAAAATCGACATGAAGTATGCGGGTTCACAGAGCGCGTACATTGATAGGAGCCTTGAGACCCCCGCGTTGGAGAACGGGTTCGGTGTTGATAGGCCTATGACCACTATGGTGAATGGGACCCAGACACAGCAGAGGTAGCTAAGCACCACTATGTCGTAACTAGAGCTGAGCCTCACCGGCGATATGGGGAGTAGCAGCAGAGCCGCTATAACTGCTCCAAAGCCGAAGAGCGTGAATACCTTAGCTATGGTTAGCGTTGAGTATTTCTGCTTTATCTCCTCCTTAACGCTCATCAGCTTTATGAAGTCTGCGAAGGGCTGCAGGATCCCCGCAGGCCCCACATAGGAGGGGCCCATCCTATTCTGAGCTCTAGCCACTACCTTACGTATCCACCACTCGCTAAGCAGAGCCAACGCAATAACGAAGAGGAACCCTGGGAAGACCAGGACCTCGAAAACTACTGTGAGTGCCTCCCAAAT
>JAGHCP010000104.1 GCA_021160415.1 Desulfurococcales archaeon | reverse complement strand
CCTTAGGGATTCGTACCCCCCTTCAAAGCTGAACGCCCTCACCCCCTTACCCCTCAGCTCCTTAGCCATGAGGTAGCTCCTCACCCCTGACTCACAGAAAAGCACGACTACCTTACCCTTGAGGTTGCTCAGATCTCCAAGATCCTCCAACCTAACAGCCCCTTCAACGGGTTTCTCCTTCGAAGCTTTCGGAGACCTCAAATCAACGAGTACTGAGCCTTCCGGGACACAGTTAATTGTTAGGGAGGAGTCAGGCAGCCCATCACATTCACCTGCGTGAAGCACGTCGACAACCTTAACACTCCTAACGCATTCATCGATTAGCCCCTCAGGCAACTTCCTGAACTCCTCCTCAAGCTCCCTGACCTTAGCTTTAGTCACTACCCAACCCTCAGCTATCGAGCAAGGCTCCCCCACCCTCGCTGAGATGCTTGCAGTCCCTAACTCCTCAGCCTTCCTGATCACCTCCTCCTTATCCATCCCTAAGAGAGGCCTGAACACGGGCACACCGGGATTGACCACGGCCTCAACAGCCTTCAGGTTGAGGAGGGTTTGACTCGACGCCTGCCCAAGTATTTCCCCCGTGACTAAGGCGTCGTACCCGAACCTCGCCGCAATCCTGTCAGCTACTTCAAGCATGGCGGCCCTAAGGACTACCTGCCTGTACGGGGCCTTCACCTCCTTCCTAATCGCCGCGACCACGTCTGCGAGGTCGACGAAGAAAGCCCTAGGCTCAACTCCGGAAAGCCACCTCTCAGTGAATACCTTCATGGACTTCGTCGCTAAGCACGTAGCCCTAGTGTCGCCAAGGAAGAAGTGGAGGAAGTGGGTCTCAACCCCCCTCCTAGCGACGAACCACGTCGCCACAGGCGAGTCGAAACCCCCTGAATACAGGGAGAGGGCCCTACCCTCAACCCCTAATGGAAGCCCGCTGACGCCCTCAACCCTCCTCCTCACGATGAAGGCCTTAGAACCCTTCACCTCCACACGTACGACCACCTCAGGACTCCTTAAATCAACGCCCCCTGAAACAGGGAGGAGCTCCGCACCGACAGCCCTCTCCACATCTAAGGAGGTGAAGGGGTGGGTCCCGCTTCTCCTAACCCTCACCGCGAAGCGCTTCCCCCTAACACAATCCCGGACGGTTTCAGCTACCTTCCTAACCAAGTCGCTCAGGTCTTCGAAACCAATCTCCACAACCTCATCAACGCGGTAAACCCCGAAAACCCTCCTGAGTATGTCGGAGACACTTCCCTGGGCGTTCACGAGGATCTTAGCGCCCTCCACCCTTACTGTGAAGTCATTAACCCCTCCACGCCTCAAGGCGTCCTCGATGTTCCGGGTAAGCCGCCTGTAGAACCTCGGCCTGCTCCTCCTCGACTTAAGCACTATTTCCCCTGAAACCGTCACTAAGTGCTTGATGGCCCCCACCCCATAGCCTCGGAATGCTTCCACACCTCGATAACCTTCCCCACGACGTACACGTACGATATCACCCCGACAATCAACATCCCAGCAACTCCTTGAAGAAGGGCTGTTGCGACGGCGAGTATGAAAAGCCTCACATCCCTTGAGGCAAACCCCCTGAGCTTCCCGACCTTCGACGGGTGCGTCCCCAGGCTAGCCTCACCTCTAGCGTGGATGTAGCTCACCAGGAGGTCCCCAGTCAGGGCCAGCATACCTATCGCTGCAACTGAAGCGCCGCCCAACCCGTACGGAGGGTTTAACGTGTAGACGTAGGTGAGGGCTGAGATAATGCTGACGTCTGCGAATCTATCCATCATCGCGTCGAGGAATCCTCCGAACTTAGATTTAACCCCTCTCGCCCTAGCCAGCTCACCGTCGACGCCGTCGATCATTGAGGAGACCTGAATCATGATCCCGCCGATGATTAGGTGGCCCGCAAGTATGATTCCTGCCGTGAATAGCGCCGTTAAGAGGCTGATCACCGTTATCTGGTTAGGTGTTACCCCCCACCCGTGCTTAAGGATGAAGGCAGTTATCCTAGTTGATACCTTCCTGTTAACGTACCTGGAAATAACGCCGTCTGTTGGTTTAGGCTTCCTCCACTCACCCAATAAATCATCACCGCTACCTCAGCTCACTCATGTAGGACTCCTCCCTTAAGGCCTCGTAGGGGAATACAACTATGTCCCCTGGCTCCACATACACGGTCATCTCCTCACCGACCTTAACATCGACGCTGGGATCAACTGTCATGAGGAATGACGTCCCTCCGGCCTTAAGCCTGGCTTCGTAGTAAGGCCCTAGGTAGGAAGCCCACTCAATCACACCCTTCAGCGTCACATGACGTTTCCTAGGTTGGAAGAACTTGAAGGCATGAGGCCTAATTATGGCCACGACCTTATCCCCTTCCTTGACCTTGACATCTCCAGATGTCAGAACACCTTCAAGCCTCAGCTCGCCTGCCCTAACCTTAACGAACCCCTCCTCAGCACCACCCTCGGCGATCCCCTCGACTAGGGTGTACCTCCCGAGGAACGTTGCCACGAATAGGTTCCTCGGCCTCCTGTAGAGCTCCTGAGGGGTTCCGACCTGCATAACCTTCCCCTGGTTAAGGACGGCTATTCTGTCGGAGATAACCATAGCTTCCTCCTGGTCATGCGTTACGTATATGGCGGTTATGCCTAGCTTCCTCTGAATGCGCTGTATCTCCTCCCTCATCTCAACTCTGAGCTTGGCGTCGAGGTTGCTGAGGGGCTCGTCAAGCAATAGAACCTTGGGCTCGACGACTAAAGCCCTCGCTAGGGCGACCCTCTGCTGCTGCCCTCCAGACAGCTGCGTGGGGTACCTGTCCTCCATCCCGGTCAGCTTAATCAGATCTAGGACTTCCTTAACCTTCCTCCTGATCTCGTCCTTAGGTAGCTTCTTCAGCTTAAGCCCGTAAGCTATGTTGTCGAACACCGTCATGTGGGGCCAAAGCGCGTAGTTCTGGAAAACCATCCCCGTGTCGCGTTTGTAGGGCGGGAAGTCAGTGACTTCGGTGTCGTCGAAGAATATCCTCCCCTCATCAGCCATTTCCAGCCCTGCAATAACCCTTAAAGTGGTTGTTTTCCCGCAGCCTGAAGGGCCTAAGAACGTGAAGAACTCCCCGTGACGTATCTCGAGCGTGACGTCATCCACAGCCACTACCTTACCGAACCTCTTAGTCACACCTTGCAGCTTAACGGTCACCATCGCTACACACCCAAGAAAGCAACCCTCTGCTTAAGTATGTAGTTAGACACCCCTATAGCTATTATCTGGAGAGACATCAGCAGAACGCCGAGGGCAGCCGCTATGCTCACAGCGCTTACCTGCCCGCTGCCGTAAATCACTTGCGACATCAGGAAGGTTATCGGGCCCTGCGTCGGGTTGTGGGAACCCATGATTAGTGAGGTGCTGACCTCGTTCATCATGTAGACGAAGGAGAGGATCGCGCCGCCTATCACGTTCGCAGCTATGAGCGGGATCGTTATCGAGAAGAACGTCCTTACCCTGCTGGCGCCTAAGTTCATAGCCGCCTCCTCAAGGCTGACGTGCGTTTGCTGAAGCCCAGCGAAAACAGACCTTGTGAGGAAGGGCGACCTCCTAACCGTGTACGTGAAGATCAGGAGAGTACCTGGATTCACGAAGGGGTCGAACATTGTGTTCGGGAAGAGCGTCCCGAAGAAAATCAGGTACCCAACAGCCACTATGATGCCGGGGATCACTATGGGGATCGTCGCGAGGGCATCTATGGTCTCCCTCCCTGGGATGTTCCTCCTCGCAACTATGTATGCGGCGCTAGTCCCTAGGAGAACCGTGATTAGTATAGCTAACCCTGAATAGGTTGCGCTGTTCTGGATCGCTTGAACAACGTTGGGCTTCTGCACAAGCGCCCTCATGTAGTCCAACGTGAACTGAGTTGGGAACGGGCCGCTCGTCGCCCAGTTAGTCACCGAGAGAACGACTACGCCTATCTGAGGGAAGGAAGCGGTCACTACGAGGAGGGTCATGAAGACGTACACAGCTGCCAACCCTAAAACCCCCGGCCTCCTAACCCTCGGGCTCCACCTACCTCCCTTCGACAGCATCGCGTACTGCCGGAGGGAGACGTACTTCTTTATCGCTACGAAGCCGACCACAGCTATCGCAAGCATTATCGTAGCCACGACGTAGGCTTCCGG